>JBEQUD010000113.1:0-7985 GCA_040349235.1 Acidobacteriota bacterium | reverse complement strand
GGCCGTCCTGGCCCTGAAGCCGCAGATCCTGAATCTCATCGACCGCGACGCGCGCTTCGTGACGCCGCCCGTGCCTGGGGCTGCCCGCATCAGCCCGGCGCGGCTCTTGGCGGCCGCGCGTTCTGCGAAGCCGGACGCGCGGCCGGTCTCGCTGCTCATCGACCGCGATCCCCTGGCATCGGCGGCAGTCGGGTTCGGCCGCGAGACCACACTCTTCGTGGACCCCTACACGGGACGCGTGCTCGGCGAAGGCTCGAAGGGCGCGCAGCGGTTCTTCCGCTCGATGGAGGACTGGCATCGCTGGCTGGCCGCGCCGCCCGACATCCGCGCCACCGCGCGGGCCGTCACGGGGGCCGCGACGCTCGCGTTCGCCGGCCTCGCGGTGAGTGGTCTCTATCTCTGGTGGCCGCGCAAGTGGTGCGCGCAGCACGTGCGCGCGATTGTCCGCTTCAAGCGCGGCGTCCGCGGGCGGGCGCGCGACTTCAACTGGCACAACGTCGTCGGCTTCTGGTGTGCGCCGATCATCGTCATCCTCTGCGCCACCGGAGCGGTGATGGCCTACCCCTGGGCGAATCGCCTCCTGTTCCTGGCGATGGGGAGCCCGCCGCCGGCGACCGCCGTCGTCGAGGTGCCCGCGGCGCGGCCCGTCCGCGGCGATGGAGACGCATCCGCCGAGGGCGCGGGCCTGCTCGACCAGGTCGATGCGCTCTGGGAGCGCGCGGACGCCCGGTTGCCGACGTGGCAGACGATAACGATGCGCCTGCCCGCGCGTGCGGGCGCGCCGGTGCTGTTCGTCATGAGCGATGCGCGATCGTGGAACGCCTTCGCGCGGTCGCAGCTCTCGCTCGATGCCGCCACGGGTGCCGTGCGCCAGTGGGCGCCGTACGACGCGAGCACGCTCGGCCAGAAGGCGCGGGGCTGGGCGCGCTACGCCCACACCGGCGAGCTCGGCGGGCTGCTCGCCCAGGTTCTGGCCGGTCTGGCGTGTCTTGGCGGCCTCGTGCTTGTCTGGACGGGGCTGGGGCTGTCTGCCCGCCGGTTGCTGGGCTGGCGCCCTGTGAGCAGCCGGCTGCGGTCGTGGCGTCCGGGCGTGCCCGCTGCGCCGCGAATCAGGTAGCACCGGCCGATCTCGTCCCGCAACCGCCGGGGTCGTGGCTGCGCGCTATTGGATGTGGCCGTTCCTGAAGATCGTGGCGAGTCCGAGCAGGCGCGAGCTGATGTGCAGGCGCGACCGCTCGACCGCGTCCACGTTGATGACGAACCGCATCCGTCCCCCTTCGACAAAGAGCTCGATGATGCCGCCCGCCTGCGCGAAGCCCTTGCCGTCACTGACGGTCAGCACCGGGAGCGCCTTGACGGCGCCGAGGCCGTCCGCGGATTGTCGGGTCACGAGGTCGGCGACGAACAACACGTGGCACGCGCGCCACGTCGCGCTGTCCTGGGAGAGCCTGGTATCCAGCATGTGACCACCGATGCTCTGTCCGCCGAACGTCTTCACGAGTGCGGCGGCGATGGCGTCCTGGCCCACGACGCAGACGACGATGGGCGCGGCGGATGCGAGCGCCGGCCATTCGGTGAACCGGGCGAAGTTATAGATGAATGCCGCCTTGACAGCGATGTCCGACGGCAGGGGCGGGCCGTTGTCGCCCGCGTACCCAGGCCCGGGCAGCCACGTGGTGGCCAGCGCGACGCCCGCGACGGCGAGCCGCCAGCCGGCCACGACCCCAGTGGCCCTCACCGGAACGTCCACCGCAGGCGCAGGCTGGCGCTGCGCGCGACCTCGGTCGTCCCGAGCGGCGCGCGCACGTCGGCGAACTCGGCGTGCGAGGCGTCGAAGATGTTCTGGCTGACCGCCATGGCGGAGAGTCGGTCGGTCAACCGCCATTCGGCGTTGATGTCGGTGCGTGTGTAGGCGGCGACCTGGAATTGCTCGAGCGGTCCGACGTGGAAGATCGCGACGTTGAGCGTCCCGCGGCCGGCCGGAAACAGGGTGGACCGGAGTTGCCACTGCCCGCGCGGCACGCTCCCGTCTTCGGTCGCGGCGCCGGGGTCGCGCGTCGCAGGGTCGGGCTGCGGCGTAAGGTGGAACGCGGTGACGCTGCCGGCGACCGTCCAGGCTGGGATCGGCGCCCATTGCGCGGCGATCTCGAAGCCGCGCGTGGTCGCCTCGAGCAGGTTGCCGAACTGGGCGGTGACGAGAATCTCCGGCGATGGGACGAACTGGACGACCGGGTCCGAGCGCTCCCGCGTCACCAGATGTTTGTAGTGACCCATGTATCCGGTGACGTCCACCGAGGCGGTGCTGCCGATCTCGAGACGGTAGCCGACCTCCGCGTCCACGAGCGTTTCGGTCGCGGCCGCCGGGTTGCCGAGGACGCGCGCGACCAGGGGGAGCCCGGTGGAGGTCGGCACGGGCGGATAGATGAGCTGGAGCCCACGGTCGGCGAGCGACGGCGTCCTCAACGCGCGCGAGGCGGCCACCCAGACCCGCTGCCCGGGTAGGGCCTTCCACATCGCACGCGCGGTGGGCTGCACGCCGGCGCCCGAGTCCGTGTCGTACTGGACCTGGCTGCCCAGCGTGACCGCCAGGCGGCTTCCGAACAGCTGGATCTCGTCCTGGAGGAAGGCGGTCGTGAGTGACGAGCTGTCCCTGGGTGTGGCGAGCGAGAAGCCGGAGATGCCCGCGAGCCCCTCGTCGATGAACCGGTAACCGATGCCCCCGACCACATCGTGGCGTGCCCCGAGGGCCGTGTGATACTGCGTGTCGATATCGACGGTCCGTCGGTCGTAGTTCCCCACCGACTCCTGCCGGCCGCCGATGTCCACAAACGACTGGACCTGCAGCGAGGCGCCGTTCGGGCGCGTGTGGATCCAGCGGCCCAGGAGATAACCACCTTGCCCGTCGGAGGCCACGTTCGCAAACTGTTCGAGCGCGGCCGTCTGCGGGTTGAAATTCAGCCAGAGCGGGCGCGTCTGGCCGGCCGTGAATGCGCCTTCCAGCATCAACGCGTCAGGCTGCGTGGCCCAGTCGGCGCGGAACCCCGTCGTGATGCTGTGCGACCCGTCGTTGGCGTCCGCGCCTTGGGCCGTGAGCGATTGTGCGCGGCGGGTCGCTTGGGAGTACACGCGGTAGCTCCCGGTGCCGAGGGCGCCCCCGTACCGCACGGCGGCCTGCTCGCCGAAGCGTCCACTATCGAGACGAGCAAGGGCGCCTGTTGTCTCCCCTGCCGCTTTGGTGACGATGTTGATCACGCCGTTGACGGCGTTTGCGCCCCAGAGGGCCGCACCGGGGCCGCGGACGACTTCGATCCGATCGATGTCGTCGAGCATGACGTCCTCGGCGTCCCAGAGCACGCCCGAGAAGATCCGGCTGTAGACGGTGCGGCCATCGACGAGGACGAGGAGCTTGTTCGAATTCAAGCCGTTGAAGCCGCGCACCGACACGGCCCACTTGTTGGAATTGAACTGGGCGACTTCGACACCCGGCGCGAGCCGCAGCAGGTCGGGGATGGTCGTCATGCCGGAGCGGCGGATGGCGTCGTGGGTGATGACGAAGACGGCCGCGGCGATGTCCGCGGCACGCTGGACCTTGCGCGAGGCTGACGTGAACTCGATGTTCATCAGCTCCTCGATGGACATCCGACTCAGGTCGGGCGCGGTGCCCTGCGCGAGACCCGACGAGGGGATGAGCATGGGGACCAGCAGCAGCGCGAGGAGCCACCGGGTCACCGACGTCGTGATGGTCACGCTGGCGAGACTCCCTCCGCGGACGCCGCTGCGCGCAGGGGAGAGGCCGGGTTGGGTATGCAAGTTGTCGTCGATCGGACGCGCGCTGCGTTGAAGGTGCTCAGGTTCCGTCAGACGGCATGGTAGCGGTGTCGCGGGCCTCGTACTCGTTCAATACAGCACACCGCGCGCAACTACTGATGCGCGTCGAATGGGAGACGCGGGGTGGTGTACGGGCGGGGAAGCGTCCACGTGATGACCATCGTGCCCGGCCGCAGGCGGGCGAGGGTGGCGTCGGGATAGGGCGAGAGCAGCGTGACGGATTCGAACGAGTCGCCCCGCTCGACCCACCCGCGCACCACCCGCACGCGCTTCCCGCCGTACAGGCGGGCCAGCGCGCCGCGATCGTACGGCCCGGCCCCCCCGAAGGCATCGAGCGCCTCGAGCATCTCCGCGGGGCCGAAGTGGGGCCGATCGGGTGCCGGATCGGCCACGACATGGTCGATGGGGCGGTCGGTCGTGCAGACGGCATAGCGCCCCAGCGCCGGGTGGCTGGGCGTGAAGAGGGCCTGCAGCCCGGGGTCGCAGGAAAGGAGCGCCGCGGCGAGCAAAACCGGTATAATTAGCCGAGTCGTATTGTGGCCTACATCATTTGCGAACCGTGCGTCGGGACGAAGGATACCGCCTGCGTGGACGTCTGTCCGGTGGACTGCATCCACCCCCGGAAGGACGAAAGCGCGTTCCAGACGGCCGAAATGCTTTATATTCACCCCGACGAGTGCATCGACTGCGGCGCGTGCGTGCCGGCGTGCCCGGTCGAGGCCATCTTCTCCCTCGACGAGACGCCCCACAAGTGGAGCGCGTTCATCGACAAGAATCGCGCGTACTTCGAAGGCTAACTGAGGATCATCCATGGGTCTCATCGACCACCGGTTCGAGGACAATTTCATCACCACGAGCATCGACCGGGTGCTCAACTGGGCCCGCGAGTCGTCCATCTGGCCGATGGGGTTCGGCCTGGCCTGCTGTGCCATCGAGATGATGGCGGCCTCGGCGTCCCGCTTCGACATCGCGCGCTTTGGCGCCGAGGTCTTCCGCGCGTCGCCACGACAGTCCGACCTGATGATCGTGGCCGGGACGGTCACCAAGAAGATGGCGCCCGTGCTGCGCCGCCTCTACGACCAGATGCCCGAGCCCAAGTGGGTCATCTCGATGGGCAGCTGCTCGAATGCCGGCGGTCCGTTTCCCACCTACAGCGTGCTGCAGGGCGTGGACAAAGTGGTGCCCGTGGACGTCTATGTGTCGGGGTGTCCGCCGCGGCCCGAGGCGCTCTTGTACGGCCTGATGCGCCTGCAGGACAAGATTCGCAAGGAGGGCACCGTGCTCCGCAAGGAGCGCGTCATCATGTCGGGCGACGACGAACCCACCCTGATTGGCGAGCGCGCGTGATGCAGACCATCATCCGATTCTTCAAGACGATATTTCTGATCGACCTGCTCAAGGGCCTCTGGATCACGCTCAAGTACACGCCACAGCCGGCGTTCACCTTCCAGTACCCCGCCGAGCGGCGACCGACGGCGCCGCGCTTCCGCGGTGTGCTGCGCCTGCAGACCGAGCCCGGCACGGGCGCCCAGACCTGCATCGTGTGCGACCAGTGCGCCAAGGCCTGCCCGGACGACCTCATCGCGCTCGGCGGCCACCGCGAGCCCGGCCAGAAGATCAAGGTGCTCGACTACTTCGACTTCAACCTCTCGCGCTGCAGCTTCTGCGGCCTGTGCGCGGAGGTGTGCCCGACCAAGCCGATCAAGGCGCTCATCATGAGCGAGGATTACGAGCTCGGGAGCTACAGCCGGGACACCCAAATCCTCCGGGTCGATCAGATGTACGACGGGGTCGCCATCGAGCAGTACACCCGCTAAAAAACCTTACAGGACCGACCGGCCGGGGGTGTAAAGTATCCACAACGAATACCTCAGGATTCGTGGTGGAGGGGTAATGCGCCGGATTCGTCTTGTCGCAGCGACAGCGGCCCTCGTGACGGCCGTTTCCTTTGTGACTCGGGCGGACAACACGCCGATGTCGCAGTCTGCCGAAATCCAGCTCCAGCTCGGCGGCCTCTATCTCTCCGAAGGCAAGTACCAGGACGCGCTCGAAGCGTATCGCAATGCCGTCAAGGCGGCCTCCTCGGACCAAATAGCCCAGGCGCGCGCCGGGGCCATCCGGGCGGCGCTGCATGTCGCGGAGTTCGAGATCGCCCGCGAAGAGGGCGAAAAACTCATCCAGACCAGCCCCAAGGCGCCCGACGCCCTTGCGCTGTACGGCGATGCCCTCTGGGCTTCTGGGCTGTTCGAGGAGGCCGAGAGCAAGTACCACGAGGCCCTCGGCGCGGCGCCGTCGCTGGCCCGCGGCCTCCACGGGATGGCCCGCGCCCTGTCAGCCAGGGGCCAGCTGCAAGACGCGATGAACCAGGCGCAGGCGGCGCTGCGCCTGTCGCCCCGCGACATGGAGATCCACCACACCGTGGGCGCCATCTACGAGCGCCTGCACAAGTACGAGGAGGCAGCCGCCTCGTACTCGAACTACGTCAACCTGCTGCCGAACAAGGACACCAGCAACAAGGCCAACTGGTCGCGCGCGGAAATCCGCTTCCTGCGTTCGTTCGGTCAGCGCGTGCCGTTCGAGGTCGATCCGGGCACGGACGACAGGGTCTACACGGTGCCGTTCAGGATGGTGCGCGAAAAGGTGGTGGTCCGCGCGAAGGTCAACGGGGCGCGCGCGCAGGACTTCGTGGTGGACACCGGCTCGGAGAACACGGTGATCACGCGTCCGACCGCGGCGAGCCTCGGTGTGCTGCCCATTACCGTTACCTTGAGCGCCGGCGTGGGCGACGTGGGGCTGCGGGGCCTGCAGCTCGGACGCATCGATTCGCTGGAGTTCGGCGAGCTGAAGGTGCGCAACGTCCCGTGCCTCATCAAGAATCCGCCGCTGCACGAGTCGCCGATCCACGAGACGGAGAGCCTGTCACCGCTGTCGCTCGGCTACTCGATGGTCATCGACTACAAGACCCAGCAGATCACGTTCGGCAAGCATCTGCCCGTCGAGCCCGCGGATTTCGAGCTGCCGCTTCGGATGTACCGGCTCGCAACGGTCCAGGGGACCATCGACGGATCCCGCCGGGCGAACTTCATCGTGGACACGGGCGGTGAAGTCATCTCCATCAGCCAGGCCAGCGTCAACGCCATCGGCAAGAGCAGCCTGCGGCGAATTGGCCTGCATGTGTTCGGCAGCTCCGGGTGGGACAGGGACGCCTTCCTGCTGCCCGGCGTCAATCTCGCGTTCGACGCCATCCAGTACAAGAATTTCTCGGTGGTGGTGCTCAACCTCGATACGCCGAGCGCGCTGCTCGGGTTCCAGGTCGGGGGCATCGTCGGCCACAAGTTCCTGAGCAACTACCGCGTGGGCATCGACCTCGAGCGGAGCACGCTGCGCCTCAAGAAAGCGGCGTAAGCTTGTTGCGGAGGCGCTCCGCGCGGCGCGCCTTGGCGGCCTCGCACACGCGGCGGTCCTCGTCGGTCTCGACGAGCAGGGGCGGCACCAGCACCCGCGTGCCGTCTTCTCCGATGGCCACGAACGTCAGATAGGCGCGGCTCGTCAGCGTTCGACGGCCGGTCAGCGTCTCCTCCGAGAACACATCGACCTGCGCTTCGAGCGACGTCGTGAAGGCGCACGTCACGCGCGCCTTGAGGATGATGAGGTCGCCCACCTTGATCGAGTGGAGGAATTGCAGGCCGTCCACCGCGGCCGTGACGAGCCGGCTTCGTGTGTGGCGATGGCACGCGATGGCGCCCGCGATGTCGATGAGGTGCATCACCGTGCCGCCCAGCATGAAGCCGAGCGGGTTGGCGTCGTTCGGGAGCACGACCTGCACCATCTCGCTGGCCGAGTCGGCCCAGCGCTTCGGCGCGAGCGCGTCGCCCTTAGAAGTCGTAGCCGATCCACACCGCGAACTGCGGCTTCCGGAACTCGGTGCTGCCGCCGCTCGTGGCGAACACGACATCTTCCCAGTTCTTGTTCAACAGGGTCCGCCACGACCAGTCGAAGTGGATGGGGAAGCCGAGGGCGAACGTCTCGAGGCCCAGGCCGTACGAGGCGCGGCCATCCTGCAGACGGAACCCGGAGACCGGCGTTGGCGTGCCCAGTTTGGGCAGGGGGTTCCCGTTCGCATCGAACAGGGTGTTGCCGAACGCGTCCGTTTGGGT
>JBEQUD010000075.1:0-7637 GCA_040349235.1 Acidobacteriota bacterium | reverse complement strand
GTTTCCTCTTCCCAGAGTTCCATATGGGAGGACGCGACCAGGATCTCGTGCGGGCCCGTGCGCGTGCCCGCCACGTAGGACGTGGTCCGATCGAGCGGTACGGGGAGGATGACGACGCGGGCACTCTCGAAATCGGCGGTGGTCGGCGTCGTGCCGCCGAACTCGCCAACGGCCACGCGCTCGTAGTCAAACGGGAGATTCATGGGGAGCCTCGAAAGAGCCGGAACCGGACAAACGGAGCTTCGTATTATACCGTTCGGCGTCCGCGGGCGTCGGTCAGCGCGCCTCCGGCACGCGCGTGACGTCCTTCAGGAACGCGAAGTCCCCAGCTGCCGAGACGTGGACGCCGGCGAGCGAGCGCTGTGCGACGACGACGTTCCGCTTGTTCCAGAGGCTGACATAGGGCACATCCTGGGCGAGGATTTCTTGCACGTGCCGGAAGCGCGCGGCGCGGGCGCTGTCGTCCGTCGCCCTCGCGGCCTCGTCGAGGAGGGCATCGACCATCGGGTTGCTGTAGTAGCCGCGATTGAATCCGGCCGGCGGGACCTGTGCCGAGTGGAACACGCGCCGGAGGATGTCCGGGTCCCCGAGCGACCCGGCCGTCCACTGCAGCGAGACCATCTGGAAGGCGCCCTTCAGGACGTCCGCATAGAGCGTGGCGAACTCGTACGTCCGCACGTCCAGATCGATGCCCACGGCCCTGAGGTTCTGCTGGATGACGGCCGCCTGGAGCCGGTTGTATTCCTGCGTGTTGGAAATCTTCAGCGACAGTCGGAGCCGCGCGGCCGGGCCCGCGCCGTCCGGGTCGGGGAAGCCTGCCGCGTCGAGCAGCGCGCGGGCGCGACCGGGATCGTACGGGAAGCGGAAGGCGTTGGGCGCGAACGCCCACGAGAGGGGCGGAAGGAGCCCGGACGCCGGAGTGGCCAGACCGCGACGGAGGTAGTCGATGATGGCGCGGGTGTCGATGGCGTGGGCCAAGGCCTGTCGGACGCGCACGTCGCCGAGCGCCGGATCCCGGAGGTTGAGTCCGAGATACTGGTAATCCAAGCCGGGCGCTTCGACGGTCCGGAGCCGAGGCTGTGCGGCGAGTTGGTGGACGATGTCCGGGGTGAGGTCGTTGACGACGATGTCGGTGGTGCCCTTTCGCAGTTCGAGCCCGCGCATGACGTCGTCCGGGACGATTTTGAGGATGACGCCGTCGTTGTGCGGCGGCCCATCGTAGTAGCCGGCAAAGCGTGCCAGCTCGACGCGGTCGTCCGGCGCGTAGCGGACGAACCGATACGGGCCCGTCCCGATGGGATGGCGCGCAACCGACGCGCCCGCGCCCTCGGGCAGGATGGGCATGATCAGGTTGGCGGGGAACGACGTGAAGGGACGGCGCAGCGTAAAGCGCACCGCGTACCGGCCCATGGGGTCTACAGCGGCCAGTTCCCGGTAGCCGCCCTTCCTGGGCGACAGGAAGGCCGGATCCAGAAAGCTGCGAAAGGTGTAGACGACGTCGGCCGAGGTCAGCTCGTGCCCGTCGTGGAAGCGGACGCCGGACTTCAGGGTGACGAGGTACGTGGTCGGCGTCGGTTGCTCCAGGCGCGCCGCGAGTTTCGGCGCGATGCGGAGGTGATCGTCGAGGTCCAGCAGGTTGTCGAAGACGAGCTGGTGCAGCTTCTGCGAGGCGTCGTCCGTCGCCAGGCGAGGATCGAGACTGCTCGGCCCCGACTGTACCGCCACGACGAGCACACCGGGGTCGGCGGTCGGGCGCCTGAGGCACGCGGCGCCGGCGAGCAGGAGGACGCCCGCGGCCCACGGTCCCACCCGTGTCATCCCGCGGCCGTCTTCTTCAGGGCCGCGAGCAGGCCCAAGGCCTCGAGCGGTGTCATGCGGTCGATATCGACGGCCGCCAACTGCTCGCGCAGGCGGTCGTCTGCGGGCGCGGCCTGGAAGAGGCCCAGTTGCTGCTGGGGGTCGGTCGTCGTGCCGCTCACCGAGGGGCGTCCGCCGCGCGTCAATTCGTCCCGCTCGAGCGCGACGAGAATTTCACGGGCCCGGCTGATCACCGCGGAAGGGAGGCCCGCGAGCCGCGCCACCTGGATGCCGTAGCTGCGGTCGGAACGTCCGGGCACGATCTTCCTGAGAAAGATGATGTCGTCCTTCCACTCGCGGGCGGCCACGTGGAAGTTGACGACGCCGGGCGTGGCATCCGCCAGGTCGGTCAGCTCGTGGTAGTGGGTGGCAAAGAGCGTTTTGGGGCGCGCGCGCGGATTCGTCGCGAGGTGCTCGGCGACGGCCCAGGCGATGCTCAGTCCGTCGAAGGTGGCCGTGCCGCGGCCGATTTCGTCGAGCACGACCAGACTGCGCGAGGTCGCATGGTGCAGGATGTTCGCGGTCTCCTGCATCTCCACCATGAACGTCGAATGACCGCGGGCGATGTTGTCGGAGGCGCCGACGCGGGCGAAGATGCGATCGACGATCGGAATCTTGGCCTCGCGGGCGGGGACGAACGAACCCGCCTGCGCCATGATGGCTAGGAGCGCCGTCTGACGGAGATAGGTGGACTTGCCGCCCATGTTCGGCCCGGTCAGGATGACCACCTGCGTCGTCGTGCCATCAAGGCTGATGTCGTTGGGGACAAACGCCTCGCCGGCCGACGATGTCCGCCGTTCGACGACAGGATGCCGCGCATCGACGACGACCAGCGCATCGCCGTCGTGGACATGCGGCTTGATGTAGTCGTTCAAGGCCGCGGCCTCTCCGAGCGCGGCCAGGACGTCGAGCGTCGCCAGCGCCCGGGCCGTCGCCTGAATCCGCGCCGCCTGCGCGGCGACCCCCGCGCGCAGGCCTTCGAAGATCTCCAGCTCGCGTTCGAGAATCCGCTCGTCGGCGCCGAGGATGCGATCCTCGTATTCCTTGAGCGCCGGCGTGATGAACCGCTCGCCGCCCGCGACGGTCTGCTTGCGGTGGTAGTCGGGTGGGACCGCGCCGAGGTTCGACTTCGAGATCTCGATGTAGTAGCCGAAGACGCGGTTGTACCGCACCTTGAGCGACGCGATGCCTGTTCTGGCGCGCTCGCGTTCCTCCATCTCGACGAGCACCTGCTTGCCGGACCGGCTGATGGCGCGCAGTTGGTCGAGCTCTGTGTCGAACCCGTCGCGGACGAACCCGCCGTCCCGCACGAGGACGGGAACCTCGTCGAGCAGGGTCGCCTCAATCGCGCCGCGCACGTCGCGCAGGTCGTCGAGTTCGGCGAGGAGCGATTGCACCAGCGGGGCGCGAAGGGCGTCGAGCACGGTGCGAGCGCGAGGGACCACGCCCAGGGACTGCTTGAGGCCGGCGAGGTCGCGCGGGCCGGCGGTGCCCATCGCGGCGCGGGCGACGAGGCGTTCGAGATCCTGCACACCCTTGAGGGCGTCGCGGAACTTTCCGCGCTCGATCGTTCGAAACGCCAGTTCCTCGACCGCGTCCAGACGGTTGTGGATCGGTTCGAGCGCGACCAGCGGCCCGAGCAGCCAGGCGCGGAGCATGCGGCTCCCGGTCGAGGTGACCGTGTGATCGAGTTCGTCCAGGAGCGAGCCGGCGCGTCCCCCTTCCGAACCGACGACGATCTCGAGGTGGCGGAGCGTGGTCGGGTCGAGGAGCAGCGTGTCCGCGCGGCGGCGGTATGAGATGGCGCGGACGTGGGAGAGGTCGAGTTTCTGCGTGCCGCGCAGGTGGTGCACGAGCGCCCCGGCGGCGGACACGGCCAGCGGGTGTGCGTCCAGGCCGAACCCCTCGAGCCCGCCCGTCCGGAACTGGTCGAGCAACGTGCGGCGCGCCGCTTCCGTGTCGAACGTCCAGGCCTCGACGGCGGTGACGGGAACACGCGCAGCGGCAATCGCGGGAAGGGTGGCCGCGACGTCGAGGTGGTCGGGGACGATGACTTCCCGGGGCTGGAGCACGGCGAGCTCGTCGGCAAGGGTCGCGGGCCCGTCGGGGCCGTCATACTCCGCGGCCGCGAACGTCCCGGTCGATAGATCCAGCAGCGCGACGCCGAGCCCGCGTTCGCCGGGCGACACCGCCATGAGGAACGCCGGCTCCCGCGCATCGAGATAGGCGGCGTCGGTCAGCGTGCCAGGGGAGACGACGCGGACGACCTCGCGCTTGACGATGCCCTTGGCCTTGCGGGGGTCCTCGACCTGATCGCAGATGGCGACACGATGGCCTTTCTTCACCAGGCGGGCGATGTACCCGTCCACGGCGTGGTAGGGCACGCCGCACATCGGGATGGCGCCCCCTTCCGCGGTCTTCGATCGCGAGGTGAGCGTGAGATCGAGGGCGCGAGCCGCGATGAGGGCGTCTTCGTAGAAGATCTCGTAGAAGTCGCCCATGCGAAAGAGCATGATGGCGTCGCGGTGCTGTTGCTTTGCGTCGAGGTACTGGCGCATCGCCGGCGTCGCCGACGTTGACATATCCTTGGTAGTCTAACGCATGCATGTGCTCGCCCTGGACACCACCACTCGCGACGGAAGCGCGGCACTGGTCGCCAACGACCGGGTGATCGAGGAGCGTCGCGGCGACCCCGCCCGTTCGCAGGCGGAGCGGCTTCCCGGCGAGCTCGTGGCCGTCGCGGCCGCGCACGGCCTTGCCGTGAACGCCGTCGATCTGTTCGCCGTGGCCGCGGGCCCCGGCTCGTTCACCGGGTTGCGCATCGGTATCGCGACCGTGCAGGGGCTGGCGCTCGTGACGCGCCGGCCGGTTGCCGCCATATCCGCCCTGGAGGCGCTGGCGCATGCGGTGAGCGTCGATCTGCCCGTCGGGACCGTCGTGGCCGCATGGATGGACGGCCGCCGACACACGGTGTTCGCGGCGTTGTACCGCGTGGCCGACGCGCCGGTCTTCTCGTCGGCGCGGCTCGTGGAGCTGGACGGACCGTCCGTGGACGCCCCAGCGGCCATCCTCGATCGCTGGGCGGATGCGTTCGTCGGCCGGGAGGTGGTCTTTACCGGCGACGGTGCGGTTCTGCACGCCGCGCTCCTCGACGCGCCAGGACGCGGCTGGCGAACCGTGGCTCCGCCGTTGATTGCCGGAGCCATCGGCCGAATCGCCGCTGCGCGGGCGCGCGCGGGCAACGTCCTGGGGGCCGAGGGCATCCGTCCCCTGTACGTGCGGCGCCCGGACGTCGAACTCGCGCGCGAGACGCGGGGGCACGTGCGCGAGCCGGCGGTACCGGCAACCCGCGATGGTCGTCTGGACGATTGAACGTCTGACGTCGCTCGCGTCCATCGATGCCGTGCTGGCGATCGAGGACGCCACGTTCACCAATCCGTGGACCCGCGCGATGTACGCGGCGGAATTCGACAACCCGCAGGTCTCGCGCATCTACGTCGTGCGACCGGGCAGCGCGCCCGCCGTCGGGTTCTGCGCGTGCTGGCTCATCGCAGACGAGCTGCACATCAACAACCTCGCGGTACTGCCCGGGTACCGGCGGTCGGGGGCGGCCACGGCACTCCTCGAGCACGTGCTCCGCGAGGGTGAACGGGGCGGAGCCGTTCGCGCGTCCCTGGAGGTGCGGCGGTCGAATGAGGTCGCCCGGCAGCTGTATCGGCGACTCGGGTTCGCGGACGTTGGCGTGCGCCTCGGCTACTACACGCGGCCGGTCGAGGATGCCATCATCCTGTCGCGCGACGGGCTCGCACCGCCCGAGCTGTAGGGGCCGGACACGGCTTGTCAGGCCACGGCGGGTGTGCTAGCTTCGCCCTAGGTGGCGGGGTCGCCCGCCACGGACCGCACACCACCGATGTCCAAGGAGGCGGCATGAACGACGAAGAGTTACAACGACTGTTCGCCACGCATCACGCACTCGACGATCGCCTCGGCCAGTTGACCGCCAAGCCCTACCTCACGGACCCTGAACACGTCGAAGAAGTCACCCTGAAGAAGCAGAAGCTGTGGACGAAGGATCGGATGGAGGACATCCTCCGGCGTCATCGTCCCGGGTAACGGCGCCTCCCGTTCGAAGGGTTCGAGAGGGCTCCGGCCCCGGCGGTCTGGAGGCCTCTCGAACCCCTCGCCTCCCACGGCTTGCTTGCAAACCAGTAGAATTTCTCCCATCGCTATGCGGATTGATCGCGCTGGTTTTCCCTTCATCGTGGGCCCCGTTGTGCTCGCGCTGGTTGTCGGTTGGACCGTGTCCTGGTGGCCAGCGGTCCCGCTGGCGCTCGTCGGCGCGTTCTGCCTGTTCTTCTTTCGCGATCCCGATCGGGCCGTGCCCCACGGCGATGGCGTCGTGGTCTCGCCTGCCGACGGGCGCGTCATCGTGGCCGGGCCCGGCCTCGCTGACGGTGCGCCTCCCGGGGAGTGGCAGCAGGTGAGCATCTTTCTCTCGCCGATGGACGTCCACGTCAACCGCATGCCCGCCGCCGGCCGCGTCACCAGCGTCACCTACAAGCCGGGGCGCTTTCTCCCCGCCTATCGGCACGACGCGGGGAACGCGAACGAGCGCAGCGAGATCTGGATCGAGCACGACGGCCAGGCCATCGTGACGCGTCAGATCGTCGGCTTCCTGGCGCGCCGCGTCGTGTGCCGGGTGGCGCCGGGCGCGGTGGTGCGGGCCGGCGAACGCTTCGGCGTCATGAAATTCGGCTCGCGGATGGACGTATTTCTGCCGCTCGATGCGGTGCTGTCGGTGTCGGTCGGCGACATGGTCCGCGGCGGCGAAACCGTGATCGCGATGTTACACTCACGGTGACGGTGACGGACGAGGGGGCGGGGGCGTTGACGCGGGACGAAGGACGTTTGCAGTTCTTGCGGCGGAGGGGGGAGCGGCCGCGGCGGCGCTTTCGTCGCGGCGCGTACCTGCTGCCGAGCCTGCTGACGCTGCTGCACACGTTCTGCGGCTATTCCTGCATCGTGTTCTCGATGCGGGGGGAGTTCGAAACGGCGGCGCTGTTCATCGGCATCGCCATGGTGCTCGATTTTCTGGACGGCGGGATTGCCCGGCTGACCGGCACCGAGAGCGACTTCGGGGTGGAGCTCGACTCCCTCGCCGACGTCATCTCGTTCGGCGTGGCGCCGGCCGTGCTGTCGTTCGCGTGGGGGCTGCAGTCCCTCGGCCGCCTCGGAGGGGCGGCGGGCTTTCTCTACGTCAGCGCCGCGATGATCCGACTGGCGCGTTTCAATATCCAGTCCGCCCGCGGGGGGGACAGCAAGCGCTACTTCGTGGGCATCCCGAGCCCGGCGGCCGCGGCCATTACCGCCTCGACCGTCTTCGCGTATCCCGACGGCCTGCACGACTATCGCGCCGCGCTTCCGGCGCTGGCGATGGTGCTGGTCCCTGCCGTCCTGATGGTGAGCACGATTCGGTTCCGGAGCATCAAGGCCATCGATCTGCAGAGCCGCCGGCCCTACACCGTCCTGATTCTCATCGCCGCCGGGATCGTGCTGATTGCGACACATCCACGCTTCGTGCTCGTCGCCATGGCCTACACGTACCTGGCGGGCGCCTTCATCGGCATGGCGGTCAACCGCGTTCGTCATCGCAACGACCGCGGCGGCAAGGACGACTCCCCGCACGCCGTGGACATCGATCCGCCGGCGCGCGATGCCGGGGTTCGTTGATCCCGCGGGCCCCTGACGACGCGGCGCCGTGCAGCCTCGCCGCGCGGGAC
>JBEQUD010000063.1:0-2535 GCA_040349235.1 Acidobacteriota bacterium | reverse complement strand
CCGCCTTCGAGGGCCGTCACGATGTCTTCGGTCTGCGTCCGTGCCGTGACCATCAAGACGGGAAGCCGGGAGGAGCACTCGCCCTTGCGGATCTCGTGGAGCACGTCCAGCCCGCTCATGCCCGGCATCTGCCAGTCGAGCAGCACCATGTCAGGGCTGTGGGCCGTCAGGTAGGCGAGGGCCTCCGGGCCCCCGCCCGCGGCGGCGGTCGTGTAGCACTTGCGCTCAAGACGGCGGGTGAGGAGATCGCGGTTCACCGCGTCATCGTCCACGACGAGGATGAGGCATGGCGTCTCACTCACGGCCGGCCCCCACACCCACGAGCAGGGCGATCTTCTTCAGGAGATGGTCGAGGTCCACGGGCTTGGTCTCGAACTCGTCGCAACCGGCCGCCAGGGCGCGCTCGCGGTCGGACACCATCGCGTGGGCGGTGAGCGCGATGATCGGAGTGCCCCCCACGTCGCGGTCGCTCTTGATGCGCCGCGTCGCCTCCCAGCCGTCGATCTCGGGCAGGCTCATGTCCATCAGGATGATGTCTGGCCGCTCCTGTCTGGCGAGGGCGACGGCCTGCAGGCCGTCGGCGGCCCGGCTGATGACGAACCCGCGCCGCGTGAGGCGGCGGGTCAACATGTCCGCGTTGAACTCGTTGTCCTCGACCAGCAGAATCCGAACGGGCACCTCTTGGGGCGTCATACGCGGAGCGCCTCGTCGCTCGTCGTGGATGCCGTCGGGTAAACGGGGCCGCCGACGGGCAGCCACACGCTGAACACGGAGCCCACGCCGGCCTGGCTTTCGACGGCGATGTGGCCACCGAGCATCTTGCACAGGCGCCGCGTGATCGAGAGGCCGAGGCCGGTCCCGTCGTGGCGTCGGGTGGCCGAGTCGTCCAGCTGCACGAAATCCTGAAAGAGCTGCCCGATGCGATCGGGTGCAATGCCGATCCCCGTGTCCGTCACCACGAACGCCACACCCTGTCGCGCGTCCACGTCAGACGGACGTACCTCGAGCGTCACCACGCCGCGGGTGGTGAACTTGCAGGCGTTGCTCAGCAGATTCACGAGGATCTGGCGCAGCTTGGCCGGGTCCGTACGCATCGCCGCCAGGCCGGGCGCGTGGACGGACCGGAGATCGTTCCCGTTGGCGGTGGCCAAGGGCAGGCTCTCCGCCAGGGCCTCCTCGATCAGGGGCGCGAGCGGCACGAGCGCGAGGTCGCAGGTCATGCGCCCGGCGTCGATCTTCGAGATGTCGAGGAGGTCGTTGACGATCTGTAGAACGTGCCGGCCCGCCGCGGTGATGCGGCCAAGATCCTCGATGAGATGCGGCGACCCGCTCGAGGCCGCGTCCTCGCTGAGCATCTCGCTGTAGCCGATCACCGCGTTCAGCGGTGTCCGCAGTTCGTGGCTGACGTTCGCCAGGAAGCGGCTTCTCGCGCGCGTGGCCGCCTCGGCGGCTTCCTTCGCGACCCGCATCTCGTCCACGCGCTGTTGCTGGGTGACATCCCGGACCAGCACGATCGCCCCGGCGGACACGAGCGGCGCCAGGCGTGTCTCGTATGCGGTGACGCCCGACACGCCCTCGGTGAGGAAACGGAACGTGGCCACCTGATGGGTCTGCACGGTCATGCGCACAGCTTCCTCGAACGCGGGCACCGCCGATGGCGGCAGGAGGTCGGCGAGATGCCGACCTTCGAGTCGGGCGATGCCGCGAAACGCATCGCACGCCTTCCCCCGCGAGCTGACGACGAAGCCCTGGTCGTCGACGTGCAGGATCTGATCGGGGAAGGCCTCGACGATCGCATCCAGCTGGCCGTTGGCCTCCACGAGCTCCGTGGAACTGGCCGCCATCGCGCGTTCGACGGTGTGCCGATGTCGGTCGAAGTCCGCGTAGGCCTGGTGCACGGCCTCCAGAAAGGCGGCCCAGGGCTCCGCGTTGGGATCCACGCCGGCAAGATGGCGCGCGATTTGGTGTTCGAGCAGAGGGTGCAAGGCCATGGCCGTTCAGGACTCCGACGCCGTCGTCAGGCCGGCGGCGCGCCGCTGGAGCCGCGCCACTTCCGCCGCGCGGACGGCGCGGTCGGTGCCGCGCTCGGTGCCGCGCTCGGCGCTGCTCGCGACGGCAGGGCTCGCCGCGGGTTTCGGCGCCCTGCGGCTGATGACGCGGGCATCGGCGGGGAGGCGGACGGTGAACGTGGAACCCTGGCCGAGTGCGGATTCGATGGTGACGAGCCCGCCCATCATGCGGCACAGGCGTTGGCTGATGGCGAGGCCGAGACCGGTGCCGCCGAACTGGCGCGTGGTGGACGTGTCCGCCTGGACGAACTCGTGGAACAGACGTCCCATCTGTTCGGGCGTCATCCCGACGCCCGTGTCGCTCACCGCCACGACGAGCCAGTCGTCCCCCGCTCTGTCGGTCTCTCGCAGACACGAGACGCGCACGTCGCCGTGGCTCGTGAACTTGCACGCGTTGCCGACCAGGTTCAGCAGCACCTGCTGCACCTTGGTCTGGTCGGAATGGATGGTGGCGAGGCGCTCGAGG
>JBEQUD010000061.1:0-2636 GCA_040349235.1 Acidobacteriota bacterium | reverse complement strand
GGGCGCTGGTGCGTCCTCGTAGGCCGGCAGCTCGTGCTGGAGGAACGCCTCGAGCGCGCTGCGCGCATCGGCTTCGTCGTGGCCGTCGACGCGCACCGAACACGAGTCGCCCTCGCCGACATCGGCCGCCAGGACGGCGAGCACGCTCTTCGCGTCCGCCGTCACGCCCGTACGCGCGTTGGTGACCAGACAGGCGGCGGCAAACCCGCGCGCGATCTCGGCAAGCCGGCTGGCGGGCCGCGCGTGCAGCCCGTTCGCGAGCGGGCACCTGAACTGGAGGTCGAGGGCCACGCGTGTGCCGCTACGCGGAGACCCGCGCGATCAGGCCGCCCGCGTCCCGAATCGCTTCCTGCACGGGCACCTGCACGACCTTGATCGACTCGAAGCGCTCGCGCTTCTCGATCTCGATGTCCACGGCGAAGATCGCCACCTGCGCCTCGCGGATGTCGTGAGCCGACAGCTCGTTTTCGATGCCCATCGCCCCCTGGGTCTCGACCTTGATCTGGTGGCCGAGCGCCCGCGCGGTCTTCCCGAGCTGCTCGGCGGCCATGTAGGTGTGAGCGATGCCCGTCGGGCACGCCGTTACGGCAACGATCTTCATTGCGCCTCCCTTTCCCGTTCGCTGGGCCATCCGATGTACGCGGAACCGCACGGCGATCGTCGAGATCGTCGTCACGGCCGTGCCGGCGAGGACCGCCAGCACGTAGGCCACCTTGTGTTCGATGACGGGCAGGACGATCGGCCCCCCGTGCGGCGCGTGGTCGCCCACGCCCGCCAGAATCGCGACGACCGACGCCACCATCGAGCCGGCCATGATGCACGGGATGACGCGGAACGGATCGGCCGCGGCAAACGGGATCGCGCCCTCGGTGATCCCGACGAGCCCCATGGTCAGCCCGGCGAGACCGGCGTCGCGCTCCTCGGCGCTCCACCAGTCGCGCCGCACGAGCGTGGCAAGCCCCAGCCCCAGCGGCGGCGTGCAGATCGCCGCCGCGCAGGCGCCCATGATCCGGGGATCGCCCTGCTGAATCATCGCGGCGCCGAAGAAGAACGCGGTCTTGTTGATCGGGCCGCCCATGTCGACGGCGATCATGCCGCCCAGGATCAGCCCCAGCACGACGCGGTTGCCGGCATTGAGACCGGCGAGCATCGACGTCGCCGCGTGCATCAGCGCCGCAATCGGCTCGCCGAGCACCCAGATCATCGTCACGCCCACGATGAGTGTGGAGAGGATGGGAAGAATGAGAATCGGCATCACCGGCCGCACCCAGGCCGCGACCGGCAGACGCTTGAGGCGGTCGGCCACGTGCCCGGCGAGCAGGCCCGCGAGAATCGCGCCCAGGAAGCCGGCGTCGATCTGTCCCGCGAGCAACCCGCCGACGAATCCCGGCACCAGACCGGGCCGTCCCGCGACGGCGTGCGCGATGTAGCCCGCCAGCACGGGCAGCATGAGCGTGCAGGCCGATGTGCCGAGCTCGTGCAGCGTGTGCACGAGCGGCGTCGCGTTGAAGTCGGGACCGGCCGGCGTCATCGGCGCGAGCGCGATCGCCGCGGCGAGCAACACGCCGCCGCACGCGATGAAAGGAATCGCGTACGACACACCCGTGAGAAGGTGCTGCCGCAGTCTGGTCAGCGCGTCCAACGTGTCATGGCTCCGTGCCCGGAGTATTTCCGAAAGCGGTCTGAGGGGCTAGCCGTAAAGATGTGATATTGATTGCACAAAGCAAACATTCACGCCGAGCACCATGCCCCCGAGAAGACCACCAATTCGCCTGCGAAACGCCGATCGCGTGCTGTCCCAGCGCGTGATCGCCAAGGCGCTGGAGCGGCTGCTGGGGGCCGGACGTATCAGACAGGTCCACGTCGCCGACGGCACCGTCCCGCCACCGCCGCTGGCCTACGTCACCCCCTTCCCTCGCGTGTCGATCCCGCTGGACGGCGTGCAGTCGATCGAGATCGCCCGCCACGGGCGCAGTGACGTCGTGTCCGCCGGCCGTGGGCACGCCGTGCTCGTCCCCGCTCACGCGTGGGATCGTCCGCAGTGGTCAAACCAGGCGACGGTGTTGACGTGTCTTTTCGGCCACAAACAGATCGGGTTCAGCCTCGTGCAGCACGGTGGTAAGACCGATGCGCCACAGACCGCGATCAAGACCAGCGTGCACGGCGCGCACGACGGCGTCAGCCGCAACATCCTCCAGGCCCTCACGGCGAGCGCCATGGATGGGCAGGGCGACCGGCTGAACCTGCTGCTCGTCGAGTCCCTCCTCCACGCCTGCGTCCGGCTCCTGAAGCACGTCGAGCCGCATCCCCACCGGAAGGCGACCTTGACCTACGAAGCCATCTGCCTCTACGTCGCCGAGCACTTCCAGAACCGCGAGCTCAATCGCGAGTTCGTCGCCGAACGCTTCGGCCTGGCGCCCAACCACATCTCGCGTCTGTTTGCCGTCGAGGGGTCCGCCCGGTTCAACGACCACCTCAACATCGTCCGGGTCAACCGGGCGAAGTTCATGCTGCAGAACTACCGCATGAGCGTGAAGGAGATCGCCGCCAACTCGGGGTACGGAGACGCCGCGTACTTCTGCCGGGTCTTTCGGAAAGTCACGGGATTGACGCCGCTCCAGTACCGGATCGGCAGC
>JBEQUD010000049.1:0-8007 GCA_040349235.1 Acidobacteriota bacterium | reverse complement strand
GCCCAACGTCACCGGGCAGGTGTACAACGCGGCCAGTGATTTTCCCGGTCAGCCGGTGGAGTTTCCCGTCGCCGGTCCGGCCAGCGATCGCTCGGGCCCGGCGCCCGTGGCGATTGGGACGATTGCAGGCTCGGCCAAGTTCGTCTTCGTCACGACCGACGGCACCATCAACGCGTGGCGGTCCAATACAGCCGCAAGCATGGACACGGCGGTCATCGTCAAAGACTATTCCGACCATGGCCCCGATCAAATCCACGAACTCCCGCACCTGCCTGCCTTCACGGGGGTCGCGATGTCGGCCGACGCGCGTGTCGCCAATCGCGTGTACGTGACAGACTTCCAGAACAGCACGGTCCGCGTGCTCGACAATCGATGGGTGGACATCACCGCCCGCGTGCCGTTCGCCAGGCCAGCGGCGATGCGCGCCGACTTCAGCCCGTACAATATCCAGTTGCTGGGCACGCGCCTCTACGTGGCGTTCGCCGCGGTGGACGCCGACGCGGAAGAGCCGGCGACCGATGTGCCTGGCCCCGGGGCCGGACAAATCGTTGCCTACGACCTCGACGGCCACATCGTTCAGGAATTCGCCGATGCCGGTCGCCTCAACTCGCCGTGGGGACTCGCGATCGCGCCGGCGAGCTTCGGCCCATTCGGCGGCACGTTGCTGGTGGGAAATTTTGGCGACGGCACAATCGCCGCGTTCGATCTCGCCACCGGGGCCTTCCGGGACTACTTGCGGGACGAGGCCGGCAAGCCGATCAGCATCGACGGTTTATGGGGCCTGGCGTTCGGCAACGGCGTCAGCCTCGGCGACGCCGATTCTCTCTACTTCGCCGCTGGGCCAAACAAAGAGCAGGACGGCATCTTCGGCCGGCTGCGGTATTCAGGCCCGGCTGTGGAGTGACGCACACGGACGCACACTTTCTCTCGTCGCGGGCTCCAGGTACCGGTCCGATGGCCGATTAACCACACCAGGAACCTCGCGGCCGATCGAGAAAGGGCTGTCCGATGATCTCGTTGAAGCGCTATTTGGCCGCCGCCCCTTCCGCCGAGGTGGGTGGCCTGCTGGCCTCGGTACTCGATGCCTATCGCTCGACGCTGACGGCCGTCGGTGTGAGCGCGACCCATGCCTGCCCGCCGGTCAGCCAGGATCTGGAGCGGCGCCTGACCGATCTTGGACGCGAACTCGCGGAGTCGGTCGATGCCGGCGCGGTCGCGGACGCGAATGCGCGCGTCGAGGGCGAGCTGCACGCATGGGGGCACGAGGCGCAGACGTACCTCGCGCAGAAGACGGACGACGTGAAGGAACTGCTGGTCGTTCTTGCGCGGACGGCCGCGACCATTGGTGCCAGCGACAGCCGCTACACCAAGCGGTTCGAGGAGTTCACGGCGCGACTCAAGGGCATCGCCAGCCTCCAGGACCTCACGCACATCCGCACGTCCCTCGTCGCGAGCGCCACGGAGCTCAAGTTCTGCGTCGAAGAGATGTCCCGCGACACGCGCCAGTCGGTCGCGCAGTTGCAGGCCGAGGTCGTCACGTATCAGGCGAAGCTCGAAGCCGCCGAACAACTCGCGTCACGCGATTCCCTGACCGGGCTCTTCAATCGCGGCCGGGTCATCGCGCATCTCGAGCAGCGCATCGCCTGCGCGCTGGCGTTCTCGGTGGCCATCGTCGATTTGGACGGCTTCAAACACGTCAACGATCACTTCGGACACGCGACCGGAGACGACCTCTTGAAGCAGTTCAGCACCGAGCTGCAGTCGAACGCCCGTCCCGGAGACGTCGTCGGGCGCTGGGGCGGCGACGAGTTCGTCGTCGTCCTGGGCTGCGGCCGCTCCGACGCGCAGCAGTACGTGGACCGTATCGAGAAGTGGGTCTTCGGCAACTACACGATTGAAAGCGCCGCCGGACCGCGGAAGGTCCAGGTCCACGGGTCGATCGGCCTCGAAGAATGGAAGCCGGGCGAGACCGTCGCGGAGGTGGTCGAACGAGCGGACGCCGCGATGTACCAACGAAAGGCCGCGACGGATCGCTGACCGCGCGGCGCTGCCCCTCGGCGGAGGCCTGCCAGGTCTGCTACACTACGTTTCCCAGCCGCGCGCGCCCGTAGCTCAGCTGGATAGAGCGACGGCCTCCGGAGCCGTAGGCCGCAGGTTCGAATCCTGCCGGGCGCACCAACCTTCGCCACCACTACAACTTCTTCTTGACGCTCTTCTTGCGGGCCCTGACCTCAGCCTTGGGCGTCCCCGTGCGCTCCGCGAGGCGTAGGACCCGCGACAGGTCTACGCCTTTCGACGCGCGCAGCGCCGCCCAGAGGTCGCCGACCGCCTCGAGCCGTGCGGGCACGGTGTCAATCGTGAAGTCCTCGCGCCGAACGCCCTCGTCGACTTCCTTCCACGTCAGCGGGGTGGATACGCCGGCATAGTCGCTGGCCCGGGCGCTGTAGGCGGTGGCCAGGGTCTTCCCGAGAATGTTCTGCAGGTAGTCCACGTACACGCGCGGCCCCCGGGCCCGCACCTGGCGTTCGACCGTCGCCACCTTGGGGTGCTTCTGGGCCACGACGGTGGCGATGATCTGGCAGAACAGCTGGCCGGCTTCGTAGGGCATCTTCGGGGGCAACGGAATGTAGATGTGCAGGCCGTCCGCCCCGGATGTTTTCGGTACGCCGATGACGCCGACCGCTGCCAGCTCGTCGCGCACCCACCGGGCCACGTCGAGCACGCGCGCAAACGGGACGCCCTCGGCGGGGTCCAGGTCGAGCGCGACGTGGTCCGCAAACGGCACGGACTGCACGCGCGACAGCCACGGATCCTGCGAGATGGCCGCGAGCTGGGTCGTGTAGAGCAGGGTCAAAAGCGAACCGCCGACGACCTGCGGAATGCCGTGGGGCACGTCGGGCGTGGCCACGCGGACGCCGGCCGGCACGTCAGGCGCGCGGTGCTGGTAGAACGGCTGCCCGGCGATGCCGTTCGGAAACCGCTTCATCACGAGCGGCCGATCGACGACGGCCGGCAAAATATACTGCGCCACCCGCACGTAGTAGCGGAAGAGATCGCCCTTGGTGCGCTTGCCCGCCGGCCAGAAGACCTTGTGAAGGTTGCCGACGTTCAGCCGCTCGCCGCTCGGCAACTGGACGACGCCGTCCGTGCGGGCGTCCTCGATGGCGTCCAGTTGTTCGAGGAGCCCGGTCGCGGCGGGTGGGGCGTCGCCGCGCGTGCCGGTGCGCCTCCGGGTGACCGCGGCCAGCGGCGTGTTCGATTCGCGCACGACCTCCTCCGGTTTCTTGTCATCGCGGAGCCCGAGATAGACGGGATGGCGCAGGTGCCCGTCAGCCGTCCACTCGCTGAACTTCACCTGGGCGACGAGCGTCGGCCTGACCCAGTGCGGCGGTTCGTTCGTCGCGGGCCGAGGGACGAACGGGCAGACGGCCGTCTCGAGGGGTTGCAGCAGCTTCTTCAGCCGGGCGAGCTCCTGGCCGGTGAAGCCTGTGCCCGTGTGCCCGGCGTACGTCAACTCGCCGTGCGCCGTCGCCCCCGCGCGGGGACGGCGCGCGGGGCGATGGTGGACGCCCAGCAGGAGCGCCCCGAAATGGGCGCGGGATTCCCGGGGTTCGGTCCATCCGCCGATGACGAATTCCTGCTCGTGCAGAATCTTCAGCTTGCGCCAGTCGGACGTGCGTTTGCCGGAGAGATAGCGCGAGGACGCTCGCTTGGCGAGGAGGCCTTCCCAGCCTTCGGCGAGCGCGCGTGCGTACAGGGCGCGCCCGTCCCCGCGTGCGATCTCGCTCAGGCGGAGGATGGGATCTGGCCTGCCGGATTTCGGCCTGAACAGATGCTCGAGGGCAAGCCGCCTGTCGACGAGCGGCTGCCCGCGCAGGTCGGTACGCCCGTCGTGCAGCAGATCGAACACGATGAACGCGACGGATGGGCCCGGCGACTCCCGATTGACCGCGGCCACGTTGATGCGTCCTTGCAGGTGCTGGAACCCCGCGGGCGCCCCATCGTCCGCGAGCGCGACGATTTCGCCGTCGAGGACGACCGGCGCGTCCAGGTGGTGAGCCCACTGGGTGAGGGCGCGGACTATTTCAGGGAACTGCGTGGTTTTCTCGTTGCCGGCGCGGGACCACAAGCGCACAGGCCCGCTCGGGGCAACCTCCGCAATCGCACGGATACCGTCGTACTTGGGCTCGTAGAAGAACCCAGGGTCCGACAGCGGCGCGTCGCCGAGCGACGCGAGCATCGGCTGTAGCGGCAGCGGGGCCCTGGCCACGGGCCAATTATGTCCCGGTCGGGCGTCAGGCGTTGGGCTTCAGCGCCTTTTCTGCCTCGAACCAATCGTCCAGGTCCTGGCCTGGCGCGGCACCGCGTTCGATGTAGAGGAAATACGCGCGAAGCCGGATATCGTCCTCGCTCATCGACGGCGCCGCGGTCTTGGCCCGCGTCCGCTTGGGGGCGGTGCTGGTGTCGCTGGCCTTCTCGGAAGTCTTCGCCGTCTTGGGCGCGTTGGAGCCTGCCATCCGTTTTGCCATGCTGTACCTTTCAGAACGACTTCGTCGTGCGGGAGACAGATGCCGACCGAAGTGTCGCTTTAGACACGAAAAGAGAACCCGCGGTTGCAAAACGTGCAAACGCGGCGCCAGAAGCGTCGGTCAATCCGCGGGGGTGGCGTACCGGTCGTTGAACCACGGCTCCGCGGAGTTCGAGTAGCCGCGCAGTTCCCAGAAGCCCTTCCTGTTGTCCGCCAGGAACTCGATCTTGCGAATCCATTTCGTACCCTTCCAGGCATAGAGCTTCGGCGTGATCATCCGGCAGGGCCCGCCGTGCTCGCGCGGCAAGGGCCGTCCGTCCCAGGTATGGACCAGCAGCACGTCGTCGTCCACGGCGCGGTCGAGCGGAAGGTTCGTCGTGTAGGGGATGGACGTCCCGGGGGCGACGTCGTAGCCCGTGCAGAGGACGAAGTGTGCCGAGGGCGTCGGCACGGCGCGCTCCGCGAGCGTGCGCACGCGCACGCCGCGCCAGTGGTTGTTGAAACGGCTCCATGTCGTGACGCAGTGGAAGTCGCTGACGTCCTCGGCTTGGGGCAGCGCGAGAAACTCAGCCCATGTCAGGGTGAAGGGGTTTTCCACGAGGCCGCCGACCTCGATCGTCCACGCGTCGAGGGGCACGTCCGGCTGATCGCCGAGGTCGAGCACGGGCCAGTTCTTCACCTCGTGCTGGCCGACCGGCAGTTGAGGCATACCGTGGCGGTTGGCCGGGCCGCGGCCTTGCGGGGGCTGACCGCGGAAGCGCACGTTGACCGCGCTGGTGTCCAACTCGATCTGGCGCTGGATGTACCTCAGTCGCCGGTCAACAAGATCCGGAGGCTCGGCCACACCATGATTTTATCGCGACTCCTCCCGCAGGGCGCCGTCAATTTGCCGCAGGTCGAACACGAAAACCTGTGCGGCTGGCGCTTCCCTCCAGGGATTGCGGACGGCATCGGGAAACATCGGTGAAACGAGCGTCGGCGGGCCCAGGCGCTGGGCGAGCGACGCGAACGGACTCGAGGAGACAGGGGCGGTCAGGACGAGTACGGTGGCGCCACTGCTCGAGAGTGCCGCCTGCAGGCGGGCACGCTTGTCGGCGTCGGACAGGCGGGCAAAGGCCAGCATCTGCGCGAAGTCGCCGTGGAGCGCGGTGGGGCGTGTCAGAAACAGCGCCGACCGGCGGTCCACGGCGATGTGTGCGTCTGCCGGCAGCACCCCGTCGAGCCACCGGGCGAGGGTGTAGTCGGCAGCGAACCGGTTGAGGGTGTGGTCCCGAGCCTTGGCGGTCAGCGCCGCGGGCGCCAGGTGCACGACGCTGTAGGTGGCGACCGCGCTCGTGAGCGTCATCTGCGTCGCGACCAGGACGAACAGCCAGGCCTTGCCGTGGGTCCACGGCGCCAGCACGGCCGCCAACCCGAACCACAGGTACGGTTCGAGAAAAAAGCGGGCGGCCAGCTGGCTGAACGCGACGCCAGCCAGTGTCGCGATCGTCGCACTGGCGACCACCGGCCAGTTCTCCCGCCGGCGGGTCACCGAGACGGCTGCCGCCAGCGCCCCCACGCCGAGCACGCTCGTCAGTTGGCCTGGGGACCGCGCGACAACCAGTTCTACGGGAAGGCGCGCGAGGTGTCCTAGTGTGCGACCCCCCGCAAAGTTCCGCAGGTACCAGGCAAAGGCCTGGACTACGGGGTCCGCCGTGTGGCGTGCTCCCTCGAGGACGGGCGATAGCGCGTCGCCGTAGAAAAGCCAGTTCCGCAGGTAGACCGGTCCGGCAATCACGGCGAAGGCGGTGATCGCGGCGAGCACGGCTGCGCGCCGCCACCGTGTCGGCCACAGTGCCTGCAGCGTGAGCACCACGAGGACGCCGCTCGCTGGCAGGCAGGAATACTTGCAGGCGGCGGCAAACGCCAGCGCACCGAAGATCGCGCACAACGTGCCCGCGGTGACACGGGCGAAGTGCGTGCGGCGATGCCACACGTACAGTGCAAGGGCCACGCTGGTCGCGGCCGCCGGCAGCAGCTGCGGCTTGCTGGTCAGCACCAGGAACGGCAGCAGCGGACACCCGGCGACGAGCGCGAGCCCGAAGATGGCATCGGCTGTCGTCGCGGCGACGCTGATGAGGGCCGACGAGGCCACAAACAGTCCGGCTGTCTGGAACACGGGTCCGAGGCAGTCTGTGCCCATGGCCAGGCCCAGCATGTTGATCAGCTCGCCGGCGCCGACGAGTCGCGCGTGCGGCCAGTCAGGGGTTGCCCGCATGCCGCCGTGCGCCAGCCAGTCGAGCGGCACGCTCAGGTGGTAGGCGAGCGAGTCGATGTCGGTTGGCGGGCCGAACGCGGCCAGCGTCAGTCCCATCCCGGTGAAAGCCGATGCCGCGAGGGTCCAGCGTTGTACCCCCTCGGCGCCGGCGAAGAGCCTCCGCACGTCGGTGGCGCACGCGCGCGCCCGGTCCCAGGTCTGTCCTTGGGACGCGCTCCTGAGCACACCGAGGCTGCCCGCGGCGAGCAGGATGCCGCCGACGACGCGGAGGATGCGAGGCGTCGCTGCCCCCAAGAGCGCCAGCGCCTGCACGCATGCGGCGAGCGTGGCCGTCGTCAGCACGAAGCTCGCGGTGATACCGAGGCCCGGCGCGCCGGGACACGCATCGAGGTGCCGCGCCAGATGGACCGCGACGACGAACACGCTGAGGACGATGAGCAGGGCCATCGCCGCCGACCAGGGCGGTGCGAGTAGCAGCGCGTCGAGGCGGAGAAACGGCACGGGCACGCGGCAATCCTATCGCGACCCCGCACGCCGCGGTCCACGGGGCTGGTGTCGTCCGGTGCCGCTCGCCCGGCTACGTACCGGTGTTGGGGGTGGAACCGGCGGTGGGCAGGGGGGCGAGTGCCGGCAATGACGCCTGTGCCATCCGTTTCGCGCCGCGCCGTGCCTCCTTGTCGCGATACATGCGACGGTCTGCCGCGGCCATCAGGTCGTCGTAGGTGCCGCCGTCGTGGGGGAAGACGGCGGCGCCCGCGCTGACGGCAAGGTGGGCCACGCGCCCGGGGGCGACCTCGATGCGGATTTCGCCGAGCAGGGCCTGGAACTCCTGCCGCTTCGCTTCGGCCGCCTCGCGCGAGCAGTTCGAGATGACGACGACGAATTCGTCGCCGGCATATCTGACGCAGAGGTCGTACGGCCGCAGGGCCGCCTGCAGCGCGCCGGACACTTCGCGCAGCGCTTCGTCGCCGACATTGTGGCCGAAGGTGTCGTTGATGCTCTTGAAGCCATCGACGTCCATGATGACCAGCGCCACCTCGGTGCCCAGGCGTTCGGCGCGGGCGAATTCTCGGGCGAGGTGTGTGAAGAGCGATCGCCGATTCGGAAGGGCCGTCAGCGGATCGGTCAGCGAGTCCTCCTCGGTCTGCTCGAAGCGAATCGCATTGTGGACCACGGCCCCTGCCTGCTCCGCCACCTGCTCGATGAGCCGCTAATGGTCGGC
>JBEQUD010000487.1:0-9734 GCA_040349235.1 Acidobacteriota bacterium | reverse complement strand
TCGACGCGGCGGGCCAACTCGTGGGCGTTGCCTTTTCGGACAGCGCCGGTGCGAACCGCGTCGTGTTTGCCCCCCAGCTGCGTCTCTCGCCGTCGGTGACTTCGACCCCGGATCCGTCATCCTCCGGCGTATCCCCGCGCATGCCGGTCGATGAAGTCTATGAACGCGGGTTGAAGACGGCGGTGCAAGTGATCGTCGTCCGGTAACGGAGAAAGCCCTGCCGCCTTTGGTCGCGCTCGCGGAGATGAATCAGGCGAAGAAGACAGCGCCGAGCGGTGGCCCGCGTGTGGGCTGGCGCAGCGGGCGTGCCGGGCGTCAGCTCCCTGTCGCGGCGCCGGGAAGTGACGCTTCCGCTCGTACGCTTCCGCTCCCGCGTTGACTATCGGGTTCTTCCGTCACCAGTCGATCACGGCAGCCGCCGACACAGCTGATTCGCTCGCCACGGATCACGCGTGGCGAAGTCAACGCGAGGAATCGCTGCAGCGCCACTTCCGTTGACGGAGTGCCGCCGCCGCTCTAGGGGCCGCTGCCGCCCGGCACGCCCGCCGCGCCCCGGTCGCGGGCGGACGCGCTAGAGCGTTTTCCACTTGTACTCAGTACCGCGCCGTGGTACCCCTGTGGACCGGAGGTGCCGATGGCTGCGGCCTACTCAATGGATTTGCGAGCCCGAGTGATCAAAGACGCCGACGCGGGGATCCCCTCGAAGGCATTGGCGGCGCGCTATCACGTGAGCGTGGCGTGGGTGGACGCGCTCAAACTGCGCTGGCGGACGACGGGCTCGATCGCGCCCCGCAAGCAGACGAAGTTTCGCACCCGTGTGTTGGCGGGGCAGGTTGATCACCTGAAGGCCGTCGTCACGGCGCAGCCCGATCGGACGCTGCGCGAGATTCAGGCGAGCCTGCCTGCGCCGGCCAGCCTGACGACGATTTGGCGCGAGTTGCGCACCTTACGGTTGACCCTCAAAAAAAACGGTACACGCTGACGAACAGCGCCGCACGGATGTGGCCGACGCGCGGCGCCAGTGGCAGGCGAGCCAGTCGGTCCGCGTGGCCGATGGCTATGTCTTCCTCGATGAGTCGGGCGTCACCACCGACCTGCTGCGGCGCTACGGGCGGAGTCCGCGGGGCGCCCGACTCCACGACCATCCGCCCTGCCGCCACTGGCAGACCCACACCGTGCTCGCGACGTTGCGACGGACCGGCCTCGACGCCACGGCCGTCCTCGACGGCCCCGTCGATAACGTGAGCTTTCTCGCCTACGTCGAACAGATCCTCGTGCCGACGCTGCGCCCAGGCCAGGTCGTGGTGATGGACAATCTCATCGTCCACAAACAGCCGGCGGTCAGGGTCGCCATCGAAGCCACCGGCGCGCACCTCCGCTTTCTGCCGCCGTACAGTCCGGACTTCAACCCCATCGAAATAGCCTTTGCCAAACTCAAAGCGTTCCTACGGGCGGCCCGTCCCCGCTCCTTCGATGCCGTCGTCGACCTGGTCAAGACGGCACTCGGCCTCTTTCTGCCCGATGAATGCGCGAACTACTTCCGGCACGCCGGATACCGCTTCACCGAGCAGATGTGAAAAACGCTCTAAGAACGCGTCCGCGCGGCGCTCGTCCTGGATTGGCGGCATCGCGCCCAATCACGCGCACAGGTGCGGCTCGCTATCGAGGATGTCCTGGACGAGGGCCTTCCGCGCGCCTACACGCCCGAGTTGTACCAAGGCAAGTGCGCCGTCCTGTTCGAGCACGTGTTCGAAAGCCTCGGTGACGGGCCGATCAGCTAGCGGCCTCTACCCATTGGTCTTCTTCTGGCAGCGTCTGATCAACATGTTTGAGACGATGGGTGCCGATGTTCCATGTCTGCTCTAACTGATCGACAAATGGAGCCAAATCCGCAGGGAATGGCTTTTTGTCGCGAGCAGCAATAAGGCTGGCTGTCACTAGTCGGATCAACAGATCGAGCGACCGAGGGGGCACTCGTGGGCCGTTTTCCATACGCGACAAATGGACTGCGCTAATGCCCAGATGCGCGGCAAATTCTCTTGCGGTCTGGTCCACCCTGCGACGCAGGAATCGAATTTCCTCCTTGTCCAAGGGCGCGGGCTTACGAATGATGGAATGAGCGATCAGTTCGTGAAGCTGAGTCATCGCTGGGATTGTGACCTCTTCGTGGCCGTTGGAACACACCCAGACAGGGACGTTCTCGAGTTGAACGTTGTTAAGTCCAGACTCTTCGTACGGGACCGTTTTCCGCACAAGTTGCTGCACGTTGCCGCATTCTGAGCAGCGACGATCGGATGAAAGGCGGTTCTCCATGGATGGATTAGCAGTCAGTCCCGGTAATGATCGTTATGACGCCGAGTGCGGGTTCGATGGTGACGATGATCGCAAGCGGCTCATCGTCGTAGTCACGCCCGCAGACCCTGTATCGGTAGCGAAGCGTATTCTCATGCCATTCAGGGTTTGCAGCGATCGTACCTTTGATCAAAACCCTGCGAACATCATCGGCATTGAAGCGACGTTCTTTCGACCGCTTTCGGGCGTGCGCAGTCCAGCTGAAGCAGTCGCGTCGTTCGAGCAGCTTTTGCACGGCCTCGTACGCCTCAGCCGGACTCAGTGGTGGTGGGCGATCCAACGTGTCCTCTCTGCCACGCCACGACTTAACCTAAGGTTAAGTCGTGATGTCTCGACTTGTCAATACCTGATAGAGCAGATCTTCAATATCGCGCTTCAAGTCTTCAGCGGCGAAGCAACAGACATGCCCGCGACGCTCCCACTCCGGGGGGACGGCGTCGGGCGCGGCCACCCGTCGGAGGGCGGCCGGGTACGAACCGGAGGCGCGCAGTCCGGCGCCCGACACGGGTGGCGGCGGCCGATGCCGCCCACCCGCGTTTCCTGCGGGTGGTCCTCGCTATCGGCGGATGACGAGCGTCGCGACGGGATGTGGGGGCGCTCAGCGCCGGAATTCGGCCAGCTTCACGGCGATCGCGTCGATAGCCACGACGGCGTCTCCCGCGGCGGTCCCGTAGTTGTTCGCGAGGATGGCGAACACCAGCGGCTCGCCGCCGGCGCTGGTTGCGTAGCCGGCGAGCGCACGCACGTTGCCGAGCGTGCCGGTCTTGGCGCGCACGCGCCCTTCGGCCGGCGTCCCCTTCATCCGTGCCGCCAGCGTGCCGTCGCGTCCGGCGACGGGCAGGCTCGCCTCGAAGGGGGCGCGCAGGCGCGCGTCGGCGTCCACGTGGCGCAGGACGGCGACGAGCGCCGCCGGGGTGACGTAGTTGTAGCGCGACAAGCCGGAGCCGTCCGCCTGGAGCACGCTGCCCGGTGGCACGCCCCAGCCTTGCAGCAGCCGCTTCGCGGCCTCGCTGCCCGCCGCCGCGGTGGCGCCCGTGGCACCGCCGAGTGTCTTCAGGAGCGTCTCGGCGTAGAGGTTCTGGCTGGTCTTCATCATCGTCGTGGCCAGGGCGGCGAGTGGTGGGGACCGGTGGACCGCGACGAGCGCGGCGGTCGCGCGGGACGGCGCATCCGTGATGTCGTCGATGTCCACCGCGGGGCCGCGGATGTCGATGCCGGCGGCGACGAGCGCACTCCGCGCGGTGCCGACGAAGAACAGCGTGGGGTTCGCGACCGATACGGTGCGGCTGACGGGCGGACCGTCGATGGGGACCGAGCCGCGCAGTTCGAGCCGCGCACTGCCCGGCAGGCGCCGTGCCCGGATGGCGGCGGGCGACCCCGCCGGCGCCGTCCGCACGTCGCTCTCCACGACGAGGCCGCTGTCGGCGGGGGTCGTCGCGACAACGGCGGGGGCACCCACGGCGGACGCCGGCGCGACCGCCACGCGCGCGGTGTTCTCGTTGTACTGCAGGGCGCTTACGCCAGCGGCGAACCCGCTCGGCAGATCGTCCCAGGCCCATCCCGCGCCCAGGTCGTCGTCGTCGAACACGTTGTCGTCGCCGATAAGACGGCCGGTGACGGCGCGGATGCCGTTGGCCTGCAACTCGGTCCACCAGTCCGAGAAGAGAGGGTCGGCGACGCCGTCGCGGTCCATCGGGCTGGGGTCACCAGACCCGACGACGACGAGGTCGCCGTGCAGGACGCCGGCGTCAATCGGCCCCGTTGCGAGCAGGCGCGTTTCGTAGGTGTAGTCCCAGCCGAGTTGCTGCGCTGCCGCAGCCAGCGTCACGACCTTCATGGTCGAGCCGGGCATCAGCAGCTTGTCAGGATTGCGCGCGTAGAGCGTCTCGCCTGTCGCAAGCGAGGCGACGAGGACGCCCCAGTAGCCCCGCGCGAGCGGGGCGGCGTCGATCAGGTGGTCGATGTCCTGACGAAGTTGCGCGAGGGGGGCGGGGCCATGGGCTGCAGGCCCCGCGGAAGGGTGCGCCGGCGGATGGCACGCGCTCGCGGCGAGCGCGGCCATGGCCAGCAGCAGCGTGGCTGCGACCGGGCGCGGGTGGTCGCGGCCTATTTCGAAACCTCGTCCAGGACCTTCAGGGTGTCGTCGAACTCCGCCGTCGAAACCGTCGCGGCCCCCGGCTCGCCGGCCTTCGCGGCGTACACGTCCTGGCCCTGCCTGGCGAAGGACACGCGCTCTTCCTTCTTGCCGTCGTCGAACTTGCCGTAGATGGTCAGCTCCGGCTTGTCGAGGCCCGTCTTCGCGGTCGAATCGACGAAGGTCGCCGCGCGGAGGTTCTCGATCTTGGCGATGAGCGTGTCCATGCGGCCCGTGTTCGGGTCGCCGGCGGTCGGGCTGACGCGATGCCACTTGTCCGGCGTCGGGTCGGTGGTCTTGACCTTCTCGAACACGATAGTCTGGCCGTTGCGCGTGAACTCGAGGCGGTCGCCGAGGAAGCCGCGGAACGCGAAGAGCTCGCGCCGCCGGTAAGCCGCGGCGCCCTTCTCCAACTCCTTGATGAGCGAACCGTCCACGGTGGCCACGAACGACCGCGCGGGATCGCGCACGTAGACGTCCGTCTCGTTGGCCTTGCCCCCGAACACGAGGGTCACCGGTGTCTCGCCCGCGCCGACCGTCAGCGTGGCCTGGGGCTTGTCGAAGCCATACTTCTTGAGGTCCGCGGGAGTCGAGTCCTCGGTGACCAGCGTCTTCATGGCCGCCGTCTGCAGCCGCCCGATGAGCGAGTCCACCGACCCGTAGTCGGCGCCCACCGCCTCCGGTTTGGCGATGGCCCAGTCGTTACCGGTCTTGAAGAGCTCGAGCGGCTTGCCGTCCGTGGTGGCGACGATGCGGTCCACCTTTTCCCGCGCGAACTTGATGAGCGTCTTGTCGCGGAGCTCGAACGTCGAGCGGTTGAAGATGGATTCGATGTAGCCGGGGATGAGCAGCACGCGCTTGTCCGTATCGCGCTTGACGAAGAGGTCGCCGGTCGGCGACTTGCTGCCGATGGCAAGCCGCTGCAGGTTCGCGTACGTCTTGTCGCCCGACGCCTTGAACGCGACCTCGATGCGGGGCTTGTCGAGGCCGTAGTCCTTGAGGTCGGTCGGGGCCTCGTCCACGACGCGGGTGATGCTCAGCGCGCCGAGGTTGGTCGCGATGGCCGTGGTGTCCATCTCGTCGGCGCCCGTTGTCAGGGGCGCGGTCATCTTCCATGCGCCGGCCACCTTCTTGACGGTCGTCGTGTCGCCGGATTCAGACCTGACCTGCAGCTCGTCGATCTTGTCGCCCTCGAGCGCAGCGAACACGCGCTCCCTCGGGGCTTCCGTGCCGGTGTCCGTCTTCTTGGAGGTGACGAAGTAGATATACGCGCCGAGCCCCGCGAGCACGGCGGTCAGCGCAATGGTCGAGCGGAGCCCGCGCATCTATCGCCTCCGCCACCAGGTCTGGATGGCCACTCCGAAGAGGACCGCAGGGATGATGAGCAGCGCGAGCCAGGTGACGTTGGCCTGCTGCGTGGCGGTCATCGTAAGCCGGCGGTCGTCGGCTTCCTTCGGGCGAATCGCGATCAGGTTCTCCTGTTGCGACAGCCACCCGACGGTATTCATGAACAGGTCCCGATTGCCCTGCGTGCCGACGATGGCGTTTGAGGCGAAGTCGGAGTCGCCGAAGACCACGACGCGCGTCTCGGGTTTCGGCGCTTCCGGGTCGAGCGGGTTGGCGCCAGGTGTCGCGGCGGCACCGGAGGCGGCCGACACGGCCGACGCGATGGTGATGGGGCCCCGGCGGTCGCCCTTGGACTCGTCGGGCGAGACGCGGCCGCTCGTCAGCAACCCCGTGATGTCCTTGACGGCCCAGCTCTGCGGACTGGTCTGGATGACCGGCTGTGCGGTGTGTCCGTTGACGCCGCCCGACACGGGCTCGACCGAGCGCGCGAGCGGGAATGCGGTCAGGAAGTTGAAGCGCTGCGTGATGGGGTGCGAGGGATACGTCGCGGCCAGCGGCACTTCGGGGCCGGTGCCGATGAGACGGCCCATGCCGCTCGCGTCCACGACGAGATTGGTGCCCACGTCCATGCCCCAGTCGTGCGCCAGGGCGATAGCGTTGGTCAGCGGCGCGGTGTCGGTCTTGTCCGGCGGGTCGAGTTCGAGGAGCAGCTTGCCCGCCTTGCCGAGATACGTTTTGAGAGCCTCGACTTCCGGGACGAGGAGGTCGAGCTTGGGGCCGGCGACGACGACGAGGGCGGCGTCGTCGGGGACGGCACCCGTCTGTGCCAGGACAAGCTTCTCGACCGTGTAGTTCTCGCGACCGAGCGCCGCGCCGATGGCGTTGTAGCCGCCGGGTTCGGCCGAGCCCGTGTCGCGCTCGCCGTGGCCCTGGACGAAGTACACCTTCTTTTGCTGCCCGCTGATGACCTTGATGATGCCGTTGGTGATGTCCTGCTCGGCATCCGACGTGACGCGTTCGGTGCGGCCCTTGTAGCTGAAGATCACCGTGCCGTACTGCTGCACTTGGTTCTGTTTGGCCAGTGCCGGCTTCTTGTCCGGATCGATGTAGTCCACCGTGACGCGCTTGGAGACGTAGCCGTATTCCTTCAGCTTGTCCTGGTAGCGCGGGAAATCGGTTTCCTGCGAGAAGACCATCACCTGCAGCGGCGAATCGAGCTTGGCGAGCACGTTGCGGCTCTGGTCCGACAGGCTGAAGGCCTTGTTGACGGTGAGGTCCCACCGCTTGTTCTGCTTCGCGCCGATGTAGTTGACCGCGACGAAGATGCCGAGCACGACCAGGACGCTGACGCCCGACAGCGTGCCCTGCCGCGTCTGGCGCCGGCTGAAGACGTGCGCGATCTCGCGCCACTGGCCGGCCAGATATGCCACGACGCACGCCAGTCCCGACCACAGGAGATAGGGGACGTACTGTTCCTTTGCCGGATATCCGAACCGGACGGCCGCGCCGATGAAGACCAGCGCCGTGCCGAGCCAGCCGACGAGACTGAGAATCCGTTTCACCATTACCCCCGCCACCGTTCGCTGTCCACCGACTTCGCGGTCAGGAACAACCCGAAGCTGATGAAGCTGATGTAGTAGATGAGATGCGACGTGTCGATGACGCCCTTCGCGAAGTCGTCGAACTGATCGACGATCGACAGGTACTGGGTGACGGCGTTGATCGTCGGGCCCGAGAAGCTGCCGATCCAGTTGACGATCCAGAGGAGCAGGAACACCGTGAAGGTCGCCACGCCGGCCACGATCTGGTTCTTGGTCAGGCTCGAAATCAGCAGGCCCACCGAGATGAAGCAACCGCCCATGAGGACGAGGCCGAGGTAGGCCGTGACGATGGGCTTCCACTCGGGCCGTCCGTAGGCGAAGAGCACGGCGATGTGGACGAGCGTGACGGCGAGCATCGCGCCCCAGAGGGCCAGCGCGCCGACGAACTTACCGAGGATGATCTCCCAGTCGCTCAGCGGCGAGGTGAGCAGCAGCTCGATCGTGCCCGACCGCTTTTCCTCGGCGTAGGCGCGCATCGTCACCGTCGGCATCATGAACAGGATGAGGATCGTGACGTTCTGCAGCAGCGGCCGGATCATCATCTGGTTGACGTTGATGGCCTGCTGGCCCCCGCCCATCATCGACATCTGCATGCCCTGGCGCACGAAGTAGTTGAGCATGGTGACGTAGAAGTAGCCGTAGAGCAGGGCGAACAGGCCGAGGACGATGTAGCCGATCGGCGAGGCGAAGTAGGAGCGCAGTTCCTTCTGCGCGATGGCGGCGATATTACGCATGGGCGGTCTCCTCGGGGGCGGGCGCGGGCTTCTCGTCGGTCGTGAGCGAGAGGAAGATTTCCTCGAGGCTCAGCCGCATCGGCCGCAACTCGAGCAGGCCCCACCCGCTGCCGACCACTTCCCGCGCGAGGTCGCGGCGGATGTCGCGGCCGCGCTCGCTCTCGATTTCGTAGCCGACCGCCCGGTCGTTTCGGTCGGCCTGCAGGACCCGGGTCACCCCGGGGATACGCTCGAGCGCGCCGACCGGATCGACGCCGTCCGAGTCCACCTGGACGTACAGCGTTTCGGACCCCTGGAGCCGCGCGGTGAGGTTCTGCGGCGTGTCCTCGGCGACCACCCGGCCCTTGTTGATGATGACGACGCGCTCGCACGTCTGGGAGACTTCCGGGAGGATGTGCGTGCTGGGGACAATCGTATGGCTGCCGGCCAGTTCCTTGATGAGCTCGCGCGTTTCGATGATTTGCTTCGGGTCGAGGCCGGCCGTCGGCTCGTCGAGGATGAGGACGTCGGGGTTGTGGATGATGGCCTGCGCCAGGCCGACCCGCTGACGGTAGCCCTTCGACAGCTTCGAGCACATGCGATCGGCCATGTCGGCGATGCGCGTCCGTCCCATGACCTCGCGAATCCGCTTCTGGCGGCCAACCGCCGGCACGCCCTTGATCTTCGACACGAAGTCGAGATACTCGACGACCGTCATGTCGGGATAGAGCGGCGGGGTCTCGGGCAGGTAGCCGGTGCGCCGCTTGGCTTCGATCGGCTGGTCGAACACGTCGAAGCCGGCGACGATCGCCTTGCCTTCGCTGGCCGGCATGTACCCGGTCAGGATGCGCATCGTCGTCGTCTTGCCGGCCCCGTTCGGCCCGAGGAAGCCGAGGATTTCGCCCCGCTCCACGCGGAAGCTGATGTCGTTGACGGCGGTCACGCGGCCGTATTGCTTGGTGAGGTGCTGAACCTCGATCACGAAGAACTCCTCTGTGCTCGTTAAGAACGCGCCCGACCGGGCCGCGCCAACCAAAAATCCTATCCGAACGATGCCAAAATGGGTAGAGGTTCCCTACTATGGAGGTTCCCGTGCCGTTAGACGTCGGATCGACCGCTCCGGATTTCACGTTGATGAACCAGGACCGCGTGCCCGTCACGCTCAGCCAGTATCGGGGCCAGCCAGTGGTCCTCGCCTTCTTCCCGGGCGCGTTCAGTTCGGTCTGCACGACCGAACTCTGCACGTTCCGCGACGGTCTGTCTCGCTTCACCGCGGCGCACGCGCAGGTGCTCGGCATCAGCGTGGATACGTTCTTCGCGCTGAAGGCGTTTCAAACCGCCGAGGGTTATACGTTCCCGCTCCTCAGCGACTTCAACAAAGAAGTCATCCGCGAATACGGCGTGTTCAACGAAGACATGATTGGGTTGAAGGGCATCGCCAAGCGGGCGGTCTTCGTCGTGGACAAAAGCGGGGTCGTCCGCTACCGGGATGTGCTCGAGGACGCGCGCAACGAGCCGGACTACCAGCGGCTCTACGACGCGGTGGCGGCGCTCGCCTGACAGCGCCGCCTGGGGATTTTTTCGCGG
>JBEQUD010000457.1:0-3913 GCA_040349235.1 Acidobacteriota bacterium | reverse complement strand
GGGCGGACTTGCGGTACGAGATTGAGGCCGCGGGACGTCTCCGACACGTCACGGTCGAACTGGCGACCGGCGGCGATGCAGCTGGTGGCTACGATGTCCTGCTGGACGGACGCCCCTACCACGTGGACGCATTCAGGATTGACGCGCACACGTGGTCGATCATTCTCGACCGCGCCCGTGTACAGGACGCGGTTGTCGTCGCCGACCCGGCGGCGCGGGGATGGCTCGTCCATGTGGACGGCGTGCGCGTGGCGGCGGCGACCGGAGGCCATCGCGGCGGCCGTGACGGCGCCACGGTGGCCGTCCAGGCCGGGGCGGGGCAGGTCGCCGCGCCAATGCCGGGGCGGGTCGTGCGCCTGCTGGTCGAGGTGGGGGACGTTGTCCAGGCCGGCCAGCCCGTCGCCATTGTCGAGGCGATGAAGATGGAGAACGAGCTGCGGGCGGGCCGCGACGGCACCGTTGCGGCGGTCCGAACCTCCGTAGGGGCGACGGTCGAGGCCGGCGCGGTGCTGGTCCTCCTCCAGTGACGCCCGTCGTGCGTCCTCGCGTGCCGTCGAGCGTCCGCCGAATCCTGCGTTACGCCAGCGTGTGTGCGATGCTCGTCGTGGCGATCCTGGCCGCGGCCATCGTCGCGTCGCTCACGATCGATCTCGGCCCCTCGGTGCGCCGCGCCGCGGAGTCTGCGGGGTCGAAGTACATCGAGCGGCCTCTCCGCATTGGCGGGTTGTCCATCCACGTGTTCACCGGACGGGTCGTCGTCGAGCACCTGAGCATCGCGGGCCTCCATCCCGGCGATCGTCCGTTCTTCGTCGCCGACCGCCTGTCCGTCGGCCTCGACTGGTCCACGGTGCTCCGGCGACAGCCCGAGTTCATCGTGACGTCGGTCGAGCTCTCCGACTGGGAGATGCTCGTCGAGAAGTGGGACGGCGCGCACAACTTCCCGAAGTTCGGGCACGATAGCGACGAGCCCGAAGGGCCCCGACGCTTCACGACCACGGTGCGTTCGGTGCATGCGTTCCGCGGGAAGTTCACCTTCGAGGACCACGAGGCGCCCTGGAGTGTCGTCTGCCCGAACCTCGACCTGAGCATTACCAATCTGCCGAACTATCACGGGAACGCGGCGTTCAGCGGTGGCGCCGTGACCATCCGGGACTACAAGCCGATGTGGGCGAACATGCGCGCCCGCTTCGTGCTCGATGGCCCGGTCGTGCACCTCGAGCGCATCGACCTCGAGACCGATGGCGCCTCGACGATCGCCAGCGGCGACGTGCAGCTCGGGAAGCGGTGGCCCGACCAGCACTACGACTTCCGGTCCAAGGTGCAGTTCCCGCGGATGCGCGACATCTTCTTCGCCGACCAGGATTGGGTGCTGGCGGGTGCCGCGGATGTCAGCGGGCGGTTTCGTCTCATCAAGGACGGCGGCCACGACCTCCAGGCGACCTTCAAGAGCGACGTCCTCGGCTGGAACCGGTATCGTTTCCCCGGCCTGTACGGGTCGCTGCAATGGACCCCGGCGGCCTTCGACGTGCGCAGCGCGGGTGCGCGGTTCTTCGGCGGAGACGCACGGTTCACCTACAGTATCCAGCCTCTGGGGCAGGCGGCCCCCCCGACCGGCCGGTTCGAGGCGACGTATACGAACGCGAGTTTGGCTGCGTTCACCGATTTTCAGGGATGGCGTGGACAGCGGTTTGCCGGGACGTGGTCCGGACACAATGTGCTGGAGTGGCCGATGGGGCACTTCGACGATCGCCACGACGAGGGGACGGCCACGATCGCCGCGCCCGTCGGCGTCCAGACGATGACCGACACGCTCGCGGAAAGCGAGACGCCGCCCGGGCGTCAGGAATGGGGGCCGTTCGCTCCCCGGCCGCTGCCAGCCTACCTGCCCATCGACGCGGAGGTGGCCTACCGCTTCACGCGCGACGCTCTGGAGTTCGGGCCGAGTCGGTTCGCCACCCCGCAGACGCACGTGACGTTCGAGGGTTCGACCGCGTGGGGCGATCGCTCGCGGCTGCCGTTTCACGTCACGAGCCGGGACTGGCAGGAGAGCGATCAACTGCTCGCGGGCCTCATCCGGGATTTCGGTTCGACGAGCGATGCCACGGTGACGATCGGCGGGCGGGGGGAATTCGATGGGCTGATGACCGGTCCGTTCCGGCACGCCCGCGTCGAAGGGACGTTCAGCGGGCACGACCTTCGCGCCTGGGATACCACCTGGGGCGCCGGCAGCGGCCATGTCGTCTATGAGGACGACTACATCACCGTCAAGGACAGCGTGATCCGGCTCGCCGGTTCAGAGATCCGTGCGGACGGGCGCTTCTCGCTCGTCGCGCCCCGAACCGACGGGGGCGACGAGATCGACGCCCGGTTCCGGGTCGCGCGCCGGGAACTCGACGGTCTTCGGCACGCATTCCAGATCGACGAGTACCCGATGTCGGGCCGCCTGTCCGGCGACTTTCATCTCACGGGCGAGCGCAGCCGGCCGGCCGGGTTCGGCGCGATGACGATCGACGGGGGGGTGGCGTACGGCGAGCCGATCGGGCACGCGTCGGCGTCCCTCCTGTTCGAGCGGACCGGCGTCCGCCTCGACGGCATCGAGATCGCGAAGAGCACGGGCCACATTACCGGCGCCGCGTTCGTCGGGTGGGATTCTACGTATGCGTTCAACGTGGATGGCCGCCGCATTCCGCTGGCGTCCATCGCGTTGCTCTCGTACCCGACCGTGCCGCTGACCGGGATGGTGGAGTTGACCGCGACGGGCAACGGCACGTTCGACGTGCCGCGCAACACCTACAAGTTCCGGATCAGCGACGTGACGGCGGCGGACGAGCGCGTCGGCGAGGTCAACGCAGAGATTTCCCTCCGCGGCCGCGAGCTGAGCGGCCAGGTCGATGCCGCATCGCCCCGGCTCGCCGTCACCGGTGCCGGTCGGGTGTCGCTCACGCCGGAGGCGGACTGCGACGTCAGCTTCCGGTTCCACGACAGCTCGATCGATCAGTATGCGCGGCTGTTCCTGCCCAAGCTCTCTGCCTCGACGACGGCGGTCGCCAGCGGCTCGATCCGCGTGCTCGGCCCGCTCGCGGACCTCAATCGTCTGGCGGTCGATGGCACGGTGGACGCGCTTGACGTCCGGTTGTTCGACTACGGGATCAGGAATGCGGCGCCGCTGCGCCTCGCGCTCGAGCGCGGGCAAGTGAGCCTGCGCGACGTGCAGCTCGTCGGCGAGGACACCAGCCTTCGCGTGACGGGCACCATCGGGCTCGTGACCGATCGGATCGGGCTGCAGGTGAACGGCGCCGCAAATCTGGGAATCCTGCAGGGGTTCTTCAGGGATGCCCGCGGCGCCGGTCGCGCGGAGTTGACCGCCGCCATCGACGGCCGCCTCCGCCAACCGGTGTTCTCGGGGACGGCGACGATCGCGGACGGCCGCATCCGGCACTTCGCGCTGCCCAATGCCTTCGACGCGATCAACGGCACGGTGTCGTTCGACGCCAGGGGCATCCGCCTCGACGACGTGACCGCCACGATGGGCGGCGGCCCCGTCGAGTTCGGCGGGCGGATCGGGTTCGACGGCTATGTGCCGGGCGAGCTCGACGTCACGGTCCACGGCGAGAACATGCAGCTGCGCCTCATCGACGGCCTGCGATCGACGTTCGATGCGGACCTGGCGCTCACCGGCAGCGCCAAGTCGCCGATTCTCGGCGGGACGGTCATGGTGCGCAGCGCCGTCTGGACCCGCCGCCTCGACGCACCGGGCAGCATCTTCGATTTCGCGCGCCGGCCGTCTGGTTCCGGCGCCGCATCGCCGGGGCCTGTGCAGGCCCCGGCGGCCGCGACGCCCGTCAAGCTCGACGTGAAGATCGTCGTGCCCTCGACGTTCCGCGTGGACACGAATCTGGTGCGCATGGGGGCC
>JBEQUD010000447.1:0-3261 GCA_040349235.1 Acidobacteriota bacterium | reverse complement strand
CATCCGCCCGGTGAACGGACTACCTGATGTCATCGGCATAGGCTGGGGGCGCACTGGTCGGGATCAGTTTGGAGAGACCGTCAGGGACAGCGTGCGAGACCCGCTGACCGCGCGATCGGTCGGGAGCTCCCACTCGGCGAGCGTGGCGCCCCGGACGGGACTGAACGCGCCGCTGTGGCGATCGGCCTCGAGGACGCCAAGGACCGATGGCGGCAGCGACGACAGCAATTCGCCGTTGACGACGGCGCCCGGGTCGCGGCCGACCAGCCGGACGTAGAGGACGCTGCGCCGGCGCCCGCTGTTCAGCGCCTTGATGGCCTGGTCCACCGTCCGCACCTGCTGCGGGGCGCGGGTTTCGCGCTGTTCCTGCTGGCCGAGCCGTGCCCCGTCCGTCACGATCAGGGAGACCGCTCCGGTCGCGTTGGCGGGAATCTCGACGGGCAGCGTGCGCACTTCCTCCTCGCCGCGAAACGTGCGGATCAGCACCTTCAACGGCACCGTGCGCCCGGCGCGGGGGCGCGGGTCGTCAACCCAGGCCCGTTCGAGCGTTGCGGTCCTGACTTCTTCGCTGGTCGCGATGGTCAGATCGAGGCTGCTGATCTCGACCTTCTCGAGGTCGTTCCCGAGCAGGTACGTGATGGGGCCCACGATGTACGAGGAGGCATCGGTGGCCGACTGGCTCGTCGAGAAGAGATCGTTGAACTGAATCGCCCCGTGGCCCTTCACGTTCGCCTGCCCCTGGACGGTGAACGTGGTCGCGCCGTATTGGCGCTCGTAGGAACTCAGGGTGTTGAGGAGCGCGGCGTAGGTCATCAGCGGCGCGAACAGCGGGTCGTTGACGACGTTGAAGTGGAACGTGCGCGTCGCACCGCGGTTCTGGGCGAGCGTGACGGCCACGGGCATCATGCGTGGCCCGGGCCCGAGGCGGCCCGCGATGGCGGTCGCCCGGTCCTGCAGGAACGTGCCGATGATCTCGTTCGTCGTGGACAACTTGAACGAGGAGAAGAGGCTCGGCAGCACCGTGTACACATAGGCGCGCGTCATCGGGAATTCCGTGGGGCCGAGGTTGTAGAGCGGATGCCCAAAGGCATAGACACGATCGCCGTCCACATGGGTGACGGTGCCGGTACCGCCCATCTCCAGATCGCCGCTGACCAGCATCACGCCCACGGCGTCGCCGGGCTTTAGTGGGCCATCGAACGGCATTTCCCCTGGGCGGGGTGTCGGGACGCCGGCACCGGTTGGGATGAACCCCTGGCTCGAGAACGCGCTGCTGAACAGCTCGCTCAGCGACGGCTCGAATCCCGACATCACGAGCGGCGTGGCGATGGGGCGTAGCAGGGCACCCAACTCGCCTGCGCCGAGACCCGACACCGCACTCGCGCCCGCGAGCCTGGCGTCACGCGGGCCCGTGGCGAACGGGCGATTCCAGGCGAGGCCTTTCTCGAGGGCGGCCACCACGCGGTCGTGCGTCAGCGGCAGCTCGATTTCGGCCCGCGCACCCGGCGGCCGCGGCCCGCCGAGCGCCGTCGCGTCCGTCATCTCCGCGATAGGGGTGATGCCGGCAATGGGCTCCTTCGAGAAGGCGCCGAGTGCGTAGGACACGGCGCCGATGAGGCGGCCGTCGACGTAGACCGGGCTGCCGCTCATGCCGGCGATGACGCCGGTGTTCGCGAGCGGTCCGCCTTCGAGCCGGGCCAGGATCAGATTGCGGTGGGTGCCGATGACGTTCTCGAGCACCCCGAGAATGTGCGCCTTGAATTCCTCGACGCGCGTGCCTTCGAACACGGTGCGGCCGACGGCGACCATGCCCGGCCGCAGTTGCTCGACGCCCATTTGCCCAGGGGGCGCCTGTGGCGCGGCCACGACTGCCGCGCAGAGGGTCAGCGGCAGCAGCAGCGTGGGCGCGAACCGGCGGCACGGCATAGGGATAAATTTCATTATTCGGGAGAAGTGCTTACTGGTCAAGGAGAAATGGGCGTTCGTCGTTGACAGCTGTGTTCGCCTTTGGTATCGTTTTCGAGGATATGTCGAGTCGCGCGCCCGCTCCGTCGTCCCCCTCGTCGATCGCGTCCGGGCGGCCTTCCGCCTGGCGGTGGTATTGGGGTCCGACTGAAGGGGCACTCGCCTTGGCCTGAAGCGCCACGACGCGAACACGGATTTCGAAGCCTCTTCAGCCAACCTGGTTGAAGAGGCTTTTTTTATGTCCAGACCACTGCTCGCGGTGACCATCACCGCACCCACGATGGCGGAATTGCGCCGCCGCCGCGACGAGGCCTCCGAGGCCGATCTCGTCGAGCTCCGTCTCGATACCGTGGCCGATCCGGATGTCGCCGGCGCGCTGGCCGGACGCCAGCGTCCGGTTATCGTGACCTGCCGGCCCACGTGGGAGGGCGGAGCCTTTCGCGGCGCCGAGGAGGAACGGCGGCGCATCTTGGGGGATGCGCTCACGCTCGGGGCGGAGTACGTCGATGTCGAGGCGCGCGCGGGCTTCGACGACCTCGTGACCGCCGACCGCGGACGCCGGATTGTGCTGTCCCGGCACGATTTCGAGGGCGTGCCGGCGGATCTGGCCGACCTCGTCCGCGCGATGCGGGCCACGGGGGCCGAGGTCGTCAAGATTGCCGTCACGGCGCATCGGCTCAGCGACTGCCTGCCGCTGCTCGAACTTGCGGCGGTTGTCGGGGGCGACCAAGGCGTGGTGGCGATCGCCATGGGCCCGTTCGGCGCCGCCAGCCGTATTCTGGCCGGGCGGTTTGGTTCGCGCTGGACGTATGCCGGCGGCGAACAGCAGATCGGCCAGATCGCGCTTGCCGAACTCGTCAACCAGTACCGCTTCCGCCACGTCACCGACTCGACGGGGATATACGGATTGGCCGGCTACCCCGTGTCACACTCGGTCTCGCCCGCAATGCACAACGCGGCGTTCGCGGCGGCGGGGATCGACGCCGTGTATGTGCCGCTGCCGTCCGCGGACGCGGAAGATGTGGTGACGTTCGGTCGGGCGCTGGGCATCAAGGGCCTGAGTATCACGATTCCCCACAAGGTCTCGCTGCTCGCACATCTGGACGAGGTGCTGCCCACGGCGCAGAGCGCGGGCGCCGTCAACACGATTCGCGTCCAGGACGGCCGGTGGACGGGCGCCAACACGGACATCGCGGGGCTGCTGGCGCCGCTCGCCGGGCGCAGCGATCTGACGGGACTGCGCGCGGCTGTCCTCGGCAGCGGCGGGGCAGCGCGCGCGGCGGCGGTCGGACTGGC
>JBEQUD010000253.1:0-5912 GCA_040349235.1 Acidobacteriota bacterium | reverse complement strand
GGGCGTCGTGCCACCGAGCGGCGTCGCCGTGGTGGCATCGACTGTTGGCGTGGCCTCCTGCACGGCCGCCGAGGCGGCTTGGGGTTTGGGGGCCGCGTTGGCGCTTCCGGTAGCAGGCACCGGTGTGTCCGCGTGCACGGGTGCCGACGGCACAGGGACCACCCCCGGTGTCTGCGGATCGGCCCCCGGGGCGACGACGGGCGTATTCTGACCAGGGACCGCCGGCTGGGCACTCGCGGGCGCAGGCGGCGCGACCGTCGCACGCGCCGCGCCGGGCACCTCGGGCGTTGCCGGCACTACCCCGGCGACGTGCGTCGTGGCCCCAGAGACGGCCGCACCGGTCGGCGGCGTCGTTGTCGCAGGCAGTTCGGTCGTTGATGGCTCGCCGAGGGGAGTCGCCCCCAGGGCAGCAGGGACGGAAATGGCGGTCGGAGCGGCGGCCTGAGCGATGGTCGGAGCGGTGGTCGCAACGGCAGTCGGGTCGGGCGACGTGGCGGCGGCAGCACCCGCGGGAGCCGCAGACCGAACCAGCGTGGGGGCCACGCGTCCAATGCCTGCCTTCAGACCAAGGCCCGGCGTAGCGGTACCGGGGGTTGGCACTTCCCCGGCGACGGACGCCGGCAGAGCCTGGGCGTCCCCAGCGGCGGCTGGAAGCCCGGCTGGGGTGGCGTCCTCGAGGGGGACCGCGCCCGAAATCCCCAGCCACATCGAGAGCGGCGGGACGGAGTCCGGCGGCAGCGCGTCGGTCGCGACCGCCGGCTTGTCCGCCTGGCTGTCCCGCGGGCGCGCGGCCTTGACGGGACCGTCGGCGGCCGGCCCAGCATCGGCAGGGACACTGGCGGCCAGCGCCGCCATGTCCGCTACCGACGCGGAGACCGCGTCCGGCGCGACAGCGGCCGACGACCGCTTCGTCCCGTCCGTTTTGGCTTTGGGCCGGGCCGACGACGGCTCGATGGAAGCGTTCGCGAGCTTCTCGAGCATGTCGCCGAACTGGCGGCCGTCGGCCTGGCCGCTTCCGTCCTTCGCCGCAAGTACCGCACCGGGCGCCGCCGCCCGCGACGACGCCACTCCCGCAACATTGATGACCACAGGCGCTCCCAGTAGCGATTAACGAATCAGATTCAGCGTGGCCTGGAGAATCTGGTCGGCCACGGTGATGCCCTTCGAGTTCGCCTCGTACCCGCGCTGCGCCAGAATCATCTGCGTGAACTCGGTGGCGATGTCCACGTTGGACTGCTCGAGCGAGCTGCCAATCAACACGCCGCGCCCGCCCGTGCCGGCCACACCGATGCTGGCGAGACCAGATGCCTGGCTCGTCACGAACAGGTTCGAGCCCGCCTTCACGAGGCCGCCGGGGTTGTTGAAGTTCGCCAGCGCGAGCTGCCCCACCGTGACCGATTGCCCCGTCCCGAAGGACGCGATGATCTGCCCGGCCGAATCGATCCGGATGCCGCTGATGGACGCGGCGGCCGCGCCGTTCTGCGTGACCGACGAGGTGGCGGACGCGGCCGTGAAGCCGCTCACCGACGGCGTGCCGTTCGCGTCGAGCAGCGCCCACGTGATGTCCGTCGCGGCCGCGCCGTCCGCCCACACCGGGCCGGTGATGGTGACGTTTGCCGCCGCGGCGCCGTCCACCTGAACCAGCTTGCCGGACGCATCGAACGACAGCGTGCCGTTGCCGAGGGACGAGGGTGTTCCGGGCGTGCCGCCCTGAATCTCCGACCCGTCAACGCCGATGTCGTAGGTCCAGGCCCCGTTCCCCGTGTTGACGTAGGTGATGGTCGCGACGTGCGCGGCGCCGACCGAGTCGTAGATCTGCACCGACGAGGTGAACTCGTCGCCGACCGCGGCGCCCGCGTTCAGGTTGGAATTGGTCGTGAACTGCGTCGTGGTGACCGGGGCGCGCAGCACGCCGGGCGGCACGACGACGCTGGTCGGCTGGCCCGTCGTCACGATCGCGCCGGTGGCCGGGTCTTTCACGGTGTAGCCCTGCACGGCCTTGCCGTCCGGCGTCACCAGCATCCCGTTCGCGTTGAAGGAGAAGTCCCCCGCCCTCGAGTAGGACCGGTCCGCGTTGTCGCCGATGACGAACATTCCGGAGCCCTGAATCGCAACGTTGGTCGGCACGCCCGTGTTCTGCATGCCGCCCTGGCTGAAGTTCGGCGAGATGGAACCGGTCGTGACGCCGAGGCCAATCTGCATCGGGTTCGCGCTCGAACCACCGACGGACTGGCTGACCAGGTCGGAGAAGTTCGCGGTGCTGGCCTTGAAGGCCGTCGTGTTGAGGTTCGCGAGGTTGTTGCCGATGACGCTCAGCTGCTGCTGATTGGCGTTCAGGCCCGACAGGCTTGCGGAAAATGACATAAGGACCTTCCTGTTAGTGGCTGCCGGTGGCGTTGGTCGCACCGGTGGTGTTGGTCGTGGTCCCGGCGGCAGCAGCGCTGCTCGCCGCGGACTGGGCGTCGTTGAAGAACGTGGCAATCGTCGTCAGCGTCTTGTTCATGCTCTGGAGCTGCTCGAGCGAGCTGAACTGCGCGAGTTGGGCGATGAACGTCGCGTTGTCCTGCGGCTGGGTGGGATCCTGATTCTGCAGCTGCGTCACGAGCAGGTGCATGAAATCGTTCTCACCGAGCTTGTTCTTCGAGGTCGATGCGGTGGCAGCCGCCAGCGGATCGGTCGTCGTCTGGTTAGTGATGGGGCTCGTGCTCACTCGCTGCTCCTTGTGCTTCGGCGAACCGCGCCCCGTAGCGCAGTCCCGCCAGTTGATCCATCTCGCGCGCGTCGTGCCGCCTGACCTCGACGAGGTACATCCGCCAGGCCCGTTCCCGCCAGCGTTCGAGGACGCGGCGGCGTCGGTACGCGAGCCGCAGGGCGGCGGTCGCCGCCGCCGAGGCCTCGGTCGCAACCCCGAGCTCGCGTTCCCTCTCGTGGAGCTCGAGCCGTTGTCTGCTCATCCAACTTTGGTGCCAGCCGAGGAGCCACGCCGGCGCGCTGCCCTGCTGCAGTTCGCCGAGCTTCGTCCGCCCCTCGACTGCGGCCGCGCTGGCGTCCCGCACGCGCTGTTCGGCGATGCGCTGTGCTAGGTCGGCACGCGCAAACGTGATGCGCGCCGCGTCCTCCTGACGGCGCCGCAGTTCCAGCGCGCCGGCCGCACGGAAGCGAAACGCCTTCATCGCCTAGAGCCCCGCCACGTCCGCCACGGCGGCGGCGAACCCGCAGCACATGTCGGAAGGTTGACGCAGGAAGGCGTCGATCGCCTCGCGACGCTGCAGCGCGCCGTCCACCCGTGGATTCGAGCCCGGCACGTACGCCCCGACGTTCACGAGGTCTTCCGTGTCGCGCAGCGCCGACAGCCACTCGCGGACCCGGCCTGCCGCCTGCCGGTGCTCGGGCGTCGTCACGTCGGGCATCGTCCGGCTGATGCTCTGGAGGACATCGATGGCCGGGTAGTGGTTGCGTCCCGCGAGGTCGCGCGACAGCACGATGTGGCCGTCGAGGATGCCGCGCACGGCATCGGCAATCGGTTCGTTCGTATCATCGCCCTCGACGAGCACGGAGTAGATCGCCGTGATGCTGCCCTGGCCGCGCAGGTTGCCGGCCCGCTCGAGGAGCCCCGGCAGCAGGGCGAACACGGACGGCGGATAGCCCTTCGCCGTCGGGGGCTCGCCGGCGGCAAGGCCCACTTCGCGCTGCGCCATCGCGAACCTGGTGATGGAGTCCATCATCAGCAGCACGTTCTTGCCCTGGGCCCGGAAGTGCTCCGCGATGGCGGTCGCCGCGTACGCGGCACGCATGCGCAGGAGCGGCGGGTGATCGGACGTGGAGACGACGACGACCGAGCGGGCGAGCCCGTCGGGCCCGAGGTCGTGCTCGAGAAAGCTGCGGACCTCGCGGCCGCGTTCGCCGACGAGCGCCAGCACCACGACATCGGCCTCGGTGCCGCGCGCCATCATCCCGAGCAGCGTGCTCTTGCCGACGCCGCTGCCCCCGAACAGCCCCACGCGCTGGCCGCGGCCGCACGTCAGGAGCGCGTCGATGGCGCGGACGCCCGTGCCGATCGGTTTGGTGATGGGTTCGCGGTCAAGGGGATTGAGCGCCGCCGACCGCAGGCGCGCCTGCTCGCGCGTGCCGAGCGGCCCGAGGCCATCCATGGGTTGACCGAGCCCGTCGATGACACGACCGAGCAGCTGCGGGCCGACGGGAATGGCCAGCACGCCGCCCCGGGCGACCACGCGGTCGCCGGGTCGGATGCCGGCCGTGTCGCCGAGGGGAACCGAGAGGAGGCGGCCGTCGCGGAACCCGACGACCTCGACCGTGAGCGGTGGCCCGCCGCCGTCGCTGCGCAGCTCGCAGACTTCGCCCACACGCGCGCGAGGCCCCACGGATTCGACGACCAGGCCGGTCACGCGGACGACGCGGCCGGTCATCACCGCGGGCTCGACGCTCTCGAGGCGCTCGACGTACCGGCGGAGGGAGAGCGGACTATGCGGCGGCGGGCTTGGCACCGGGCTGCCCTTCCGACGCCATCGGCGTGTCGTGATCGAGGAGCATCGCCGTCAGCTCGTCGAGCTGCTCGGCGATGCCGGCCTCGATCGTTCCCATGTCGGACTGCACCAGGCATCCGCCTGGCTGCACGGCCGGATCGGGAACAATCTTGATGGACAGGTGCATGCCCTTCTGCATGGCCTCGATGGCCGCATGGTCGTCGGGGTGCAGGTGGACCGTCGCGGATGCGCTGTCGCCGAGGCGCGCGGCCGCCGCGCGGGCGACCGCGAGCAGCAGCGTGCGATCGGTGGAGACTTCGTGGCGAAGAATGCGCCCGGCAATCGCCACGGCGAGCTCCACGAGCTGACGCTCGGCTTCCTGCAGGATGACGCGACGCAGCGAGGCGAGCTCCTCGATCGTCTGGCCGATGCGAAACAACTGGTCTTTGAGCCGAAGGTCGGCGTCGGCCTCGCCCTTGACGTGACCGGCCGCGAACGCCGCGCGTTCGGCCTCCGCGAGCATCGCGTCGGTGATGCCGGGCGCCGAGTGGTCGGCCGGCGGCCCGTCGGTGGCCCGGCGGCCCCAATTCACGCGCTCGACATGGCGTGAATCGAGGACGCGCTCCGCCTTACTGGACATAGGGTTCTCCCGCACCGGCGCCGGTGGTAATCAGGCCCTCTTCCTCGAGCTTCCTGGCGATGCCGACAATCTCGTGCTGGGCCTTCTCGACGTCGCGGAGCCGTACGGCACCCATCACTTCCATCTCTTCCTTGAGCAGGTCCACCGCGCGCTTGGACATGTTGCCGAAGAACCGCTGGCGAATCTCCTCGCTCGCGCCCTTGAGCGCGACCGTGAGGACCTTCTTGTCCGCGCGATTGGCAATCTCGCGGATGCCGTTTTCCTCGACGCCCTTGAGATCGTCGAAGACGAACATCAGGTTTCGGATCGCCACGCCGATGTCAGGCGATTCGGCCTCGATCCGTTCGAGGGCCGGGCCGCTGATGCCCCGTTCGAGCCGGTTGAACAGCTCGGCCACCGCGCGCACCCCGCCGCGCTGCGCGCGCGTCGGACCGCCGAGCGTCTTCAGCCGGGCGTCGATCACGCTCGAAATGCGGCCGATGAGCTCGGGCGAAATGTCTTCGAGGCTCGCCATCCGAATCAGCACGTCGGCCCGCATGTCGTCGGGCAGCTGCGACACGAGGAGCGCCGCGGCGCCCGCGTTGAGGTGCGCGAGGATGAGCGCGATCGTCTGCGGATGCTCGCCGAGGATGAACTTCGAGAGCTGCTGCGGATTGGCGCGCTCGAGCGTCGCGAACCCGGCGTTGGCGACGAACGACTTGATGATGCGGTCCATGATCCGGCGCGAGCCCTCGGCGCCGAGCGACTTGGTCAGCAGCCGCTTGGCGTGTTCGAGCCCGCCCTCGGGG
>JBEQUD010000421.1:0-2878 GCA_040349235.1 Acidobacteriota bacterium | reverse complement strand
CGGCGCGACCGATTCTTCGAACTGCCCGAGGCGGACGAGCGCCGAGCCCAGGCTGTTGAACGCGAACGCTTCGCGCGGGTAGGTCGCCGTCCACGAGCGCGCCAGGTCGAGTGCCTTGTCCCAGGCCTGCAGCGCGTCGCGGTAATAGCGCCACGAGATGAAGAACCGCTCCCGGTCGCTCACCCGTGCGCGGAGCTCGAACGCCTTGCGCGAGAACTCGGGGGCGAGGGCGGATTGGCCCGTGTTTGCGTACACGGCCGACAGCTGGGCGTGCGCCATGGCAAACGTCGGGTCGAGTTCGATGGCGCGCTTCAAGTGGGGAAGCGACTCGAGGCGGGGGACCTCCCGCCCTTCGTAGAGCGCGAGCGCGTACGCGTGCAGAGCGTCGATGGACGACGTCGTGGCGCGCGGCAGGGCCACGTCGAACTTCTGCACGGAGGCGAGCGACTCCCCGAGCTTCCCACGTAGCTTCGAGGCGGCTGTGCCGAGCGCCGCCAGCACGCCCTCCTTGCTGGTGGCTTCGGCCTGCTCACGCGCCATCACGTCGCCCGTTTCGGCGTTGCTCGCCTCGAGCGTGAGGACGTAGGTGTTGCCGAGCTTGGTGATCGACCCCGCCAGGAGCGCCTTCAGCTGCTCCCGTCGCGCGACTTCGCGTGCGATCGTGCGCGTCAGGTGTTCGTCGGGCGAGCGCTGCATCAGCCGCAGGGTTTCCCGCGCGCGTTCGTCCGGGAACACCTTGAGGAACGGTGACTGCTCGAGCGCCACGGCGAGCGCGACCTTGAGCGTTCCGTCGAACACCGGTTCGCTGGTCTGGTTGTCGAAATCCGCCAGCATGATCGTGTCCTGCCCGCTCAGCGTGCGCGCACCGGTCGGGGCGAGCCACGTGGAGCCAACGACCAGCACGCCGACGAACGCCGCCAGCACCAGGCCGGCGACCCACGCCGGCACCCGGGTCCGTCCTTGGGGCGCTGGGGAGGCGCCTGTCGGCGGACGCGTGATGTCGGGCAGCGCGGCCGCCATCTCGACGACCGACGCGGGGCGATGCACCTGGTTGGGCGACAGCGCCTGCATGACGATCCGCTCCAGTTGCGGGTCGATGTATTGGACGAACGTCGACGGCTTGGGCAGCGGGCTGGTCTGCCGCGCCTGCGAGAACGCCTCGTGGCCGACCAGGAGCTCGAAGAGCACCAGGCCGAGCGCATACACGTCGGTCTGTTCGGACACCGGGGGGCCCGGCATGCGCTGCTCGGGCGCCATGTAGGCCGGGGTCCCGGTGAGGGCGTGCCGGTCCGCGTCCGTGCGCGATATCGCGATGCCGAAATCCGTAATCCTGACCTGCCCGTCGTGATCGACGAGCACGTTGGCGGGTTTGAGATCGCGGTGCAGCACGCCTTGCGCGTGGGCGGCCGCGAGGCCCCCGCACAGTTGCCGCGCGATAGCCACCACCTTCTCCGACGGCAGCCGGCCCGCGCGCTGAACGAGGGCCGCCAGATCCTCGCCCCGGACCAGTTCCATCGAGTAGAAGATGACGCGATCGGTTTCGCCGACGTCGAAGACACGGCAGACCGCTGGGTGCGTGATCTGCCGCGCCAGCCGCACCTCGTTCAGGATCCGCTCGCGGGCGCCGGCCCCCGCGGCGCCAATCATCTTCAGCGCGACGGACGTGTCGAGCACCAGGTCGTCCGCCCGCCAGACGTCGCCCATTCCACCGCGGCCGATCTGGGCAATCATCCGGTAGCGGCCGGCAAACACCTCGCCCGGGGCGAAGGAGGGCCACTCGCTTTCCCCGGCGGCCTCCCCGTCGCCTTCGTCCTCGTGGAACTGCAGCAGGGACTCGACTTCCTGTCTGAGGGCCTCGTCGCCGCCGCACGCCTCCGCCAGAAACGCCGCGCGCTCTCCGGCGGGGCGGCCGAGCGTGGCGACGAACACGTCCTTGGCCCGTTGGTGGAACGACGACATACGTTTTTCACGAGTCTAGCTGTCCTTCCGGGCCCCCGTCGAGGCCGAACCACGGCGTGATTGCGGGGCGCGGTTCGGTTTGACGCGTTTACGACCGGACGGTGCACAGTGCGCAAACAGGGCCGGCCACCAAAGGACGGGAATACCGGCATGAACAGGACCTCGGGACCGATGCTGAGCGTGATGCTGGGGGCAGCGGCGGTGACCGGACAGTTCGTCAGCGCCAAGGCCACGCGCGACGCGCTCTTTCTGAGCGCGGTTGACGCCACGGCGCTGCCGGCCATGCTCGTCGCCACGTCCGTGTGCTCGATGCTGCTGGTCGTGGCGCACGATCGTTGGGCGGGCAAGCTCGCCCCGGCCACGCTGGTCCCCGCGGCGTTCGTCGTCAGCGGGGCCCTGTTCCTCGTCGAATGGCTCGTGCGCGCGGCCGTGCCGGCGGCCACAGCGGTCGTCCTCTATCTGCACATCTCAGGTGGCGGCCCCCTGCTGGCGTCGGGCTTCTGGCTGCTCGCCACGGAGCGGTTCGACCCCCGTACCGCCAAGGCACGCTTCGGTCAGATTGCCGGGGCGGGGACTTTGGGCGGTGTTCTCGGTGGCCTCCTGTCGGAGCGCGTCGCCGCCGTCTTCGGCGCGCCGGCGATGCTCGTGGTGCTCGCGGCACTCCAACTTGTCGCGGCCTGGCTGGTGACGCGCTTTGCCGCCAGCCTGGCGGCGCGGCCCGTGCGGCCCGCCGGCGAAGGCGACCCGGTTGGCGCCCATCAGTCCGGTTGGCGCGTGGTCGCGCAGGCACCGCACCTGCGCCAGCTCGGGGCCCTCGTCCTGCTGGGGACCACAGGCGCCGCCCTGCTCGAGTACCTCTTCAAGCTCGAAGCCGTGGACACCCTTGGCCGCGGGGACCGCTTGTTGCGGTTCTTCGCGC
>JBEQUD010000418.1:0-5351 GCA_040349235.1 Acidobacteriota bacterium | reverse complement strand
CATCCGCGACCCGGACCAACCCGTCCGCCGTGGCCGCGTCGTCGGGGAACACGGCGACCCCGATGCTGCAGGACACCACGATCTCCTGCCCATCGAGCTGCAGCGGAGAGGCACAGGTGGACAGGATGGCGCCCGCGACGCGTTCGGCGGCGCCCGGATCGGGCACATTGGACAGGACGATGGCGAACTCGTCGCCGCTGAGACGCGCGACGACGTCGTCCGCGCGCACGTTCAGCCGCATCCGCTGACCCATGGCACAGAGCAGCAGGTCTCCCGTGCGGTGGCCGAACGTATCATTCACTTGTTTGAGTTGGTCCACGTCGATGAAGAGCAGCGCGACGCGGCCGCTCCCCGAGGCGGCGTTCTCGAGCGCATTCGCCAGGGAGCGGTCGAACTGGTGGCGATTGGGCAGTCCCGTGAGGATGTCGTGGTGGGCGAGGCGGAAGAGCTCGGCATGCCGTCGTTCCGTCAGCGCGCGCATCAGCCCGAAGCCCGTCCCCACGCCGACGTAGCGGCCCTGCCGCGTGACCACGAACCCGTCGAAGATGGAATCGGTCCCGCGCGCGACGAGCTCGGCGCCGATCCCGTCGATGTCGGTGGCTTCGTCGAGCACGAGCGGGGACGACTCCATGTAAACGCGCACGGCCTTGAAGGAACTGAGCGCGTGGCCGTACCTGGTGGCCAGGCGCTCGAGGAACCTGAAGCGGTTGAGGAGCCCGACCGGGACGCCCGTCGTATCGACGACGGGAATGACGCAGAGAGAGGTGCTCCGCGCGAACATGTCGCGCGCCACGTCGCACGATCTGTCGGGATCGACCGGCTGGACGTAGGCCGCCAGCGAGCCGGCGGAGGCGTCCTCGGGGAGCGCGTGTTCGACGACGGCCTGCGTCGACGGCATCAGCGTGTCGGGCCAGGATTCGATAGGCATAGGCAAAGGGCCGGCCGGGCCGCCAGGGGCTGACCACGCACGCGCCTGTCAGTAAATCGGTCGCTGAGCGCCGGGAGCGTAGTGTGTTACCGCGAATTTACAGCTACGCTGCTCGCCGCGACAGCTGTTGTACGACTAGCGCGTGCCCCGGACATCGCGGCGCGGCCGCGTCCTGGGCACGCCCGAGCGGTCGATGGGCGTGGCCAGAATGTCCGCGTGTTCCAGCCGTACGCCTACGTCGTGCCGGGACACCCGACACAGCCGACCTCGCGATTCGATGACGCGGGTGTGTGCCACGTGCGTCGCGGGATGCCGCGACACGTAGACGACGCAACCGCACGCGAGCGTCATGTTGAAGGACATCACCGCGCCCTCATGGGACGGCCACTGTGCCGACGAGCGCATCGATGGGGACATCGGCGCGGGGCGACAAGCTGACGCCAAGCCAGCGCGCGAGGGTTGGCGCGATCTGCGTCATCCGCACCGTGCCGAGGCTGCCGCGCACGGGCACGGACGGGCCGGTGACGATGAGCGCCGACTGCAGTTCCCGCCGCGTCGGCGCGAAACCGTGCCCTCCACGCAGCCCCCCGTCGGGGTCCCGGAGCGGCGACGTAACGAGGACCGTGGATCCGTTCCCGCTATAGAAGCCAGGCCGCATGTTCAGCCCGAAGGCCGCATCGGGCGGGCCGCCCATCTGCGCGATCTGGTCGGCCGTCCACACCGCGTCGATGCCGTTGGCGGGGTCGGCGGCGAGCCCCGCGAGCAGGGCCGCCACCTGCTGGCGCAGCTGCCCGTCCTCGGCATCGCGCAGATACACGAAGCCCGATCCCCCCGACGCGTGGAAGGCGGCGCGCCACGCGGTCGTCCGCCCCACGGCATCCACCGAGAGCAGACCCTCGCGACGGAAGAGCGCGTTGGGATTGAGCTGACGCGCGATGGGGAGAAACCCGTGGTCCGAGACGACGACCACGTCCGTGTGGGCGCCGGCGCCCGCCCCGCGGGCGGCGGCGACCAACCGGCCCACGTAGCCGTCCACGCGGGTGAGCGCGTGCCCCGCCTCGGACGAGCCAGGCCCGAACGCGTGCTGGGCGGTGTCCAGTTCCGTGAGATGGACCAGCGTGAGGCGCGGCGCGTAGGTCTTGACGATGAACGCGGCGACGTCGAGGCGGTCTTGATCCGATTGCACCCACCCGAGGGGCCGTGCGCTGTTGTCTTCGACGGCCTCGATGAGATGCGGCGTGGACACCGTGCGCACGAGCCAGGCCCTGTCGGCCGCGCTGGCGCCGCCGCCTTCCCGCCAGAACTCCGGCACGTGGTAGTCGATATCGAGCCCCATCGTGACGGGCCAGGAAACGGCGGCTGTCCGGCCGCCCGCGGCGCCGACGGCAGCCAGCAGGGTGGGGACCTTGATGGCACGACCGTACCAGTAGGCGGCGCCGTCCAGCCTGCCGTCCGGATCGAATACGTGGTTGTCCACGATGCCGTGGATGGCGGGTGGCACGCCCGTGATGAGCGTGGTGTGCGACGGATAAGTCACCGAGGGCAGCACGCCCACGACGCCCTCCGCGTAGGCGCCCTCGTCCATGAGGCGGCGCAGCGTCGGAATCTCCGCGGGCGAGCGGCGCTCGTAGCTCGAGGCCATCAGGCCGTCGATGGAGATCACGAGGACGTGCGGATCTTCAGGGGTGGAGACAAGCGTCATAGCCGCGGCGATGACGAACGCGGCGACGCCCATGGCCGTTCGTCTGTGGCGCGTGTCGGGCATCCGGAGGCCTCCCGACGTCCAGTGTGCAGAGCGCAGATGTCGCGCAGGCGACGGCAGGAAGACAGCCGTGCCAATTTTCTACGTCGCGGCTTCATCTCCATTCTCTCCTCGGGCGGCAGTTGGACGCCGGGTTATGTCAGTCCGCGCAAGCGTGTGCGGCTCGTGCCGCCGACAGCGCAGCAAGGCGCGGTCCGCGGCGAGTTCGAGCAGTTCCTTCTCGGCCATCTGCAGGCAGCCCCACGTCGTCGTGCCGACCTCGCGGCGGACGAAGCACAACTCGAACGCGCGCTCCGCGATCTCGTCCTCGGTTGGGAATAGGTCGTCCGGTGGCTTATGGCTAACGTGGCGCATGCAGGCAGTCCGCAGGTCGGACTCCAGCATGCGTGCGCATCGTGACAATCCCGTGTCGGCGGCGGCACATCGGCGCAAGACCACGCTCCGTGTCCCTGGGCCGTTGCGCCGCGCCGCGGGACGTCTCGTCACGGCCCGGACGATTGCAACAACGTTGCACGTCTGTCACGGCTTAGTGCAAGGCGCCGGCGCTACTTGTCGTGCAGGGGCGCCCCTGCGACGCCGGTCGTAGACCGCAGCGCCGCCCGCAGCAGATCCTCGAGGTCCGCGAGCTTGTCCTCGACGTGATTGATCTTGCGCGCCACGCCCTGAATCTCTGATTCGGCGCGGCGGTTGACCTCGTAATCGAGCTCGCCGCGCAGGCGGTCTTTCGTGTCCTGCCGGTTCTGGCTCATCATGATGACCGGCGCCTGGAGCGCGGCCAGCATCGAGAGGAACAGGTTGAGCAGGATGAAGGGGTACGGATCCCACGCGGATGTGCGCAGCACGATGTTGACGGCCGTGTAGATGCAGAGCCCGGTCAGAAACGTGATGATGAACGTCCACGAACCGCCGAACCCGGCGACGGCGTCCGCGATGCGCTCGCCGAACGTGGCTTCGTCTTCGATCATCTCGTTGGGGTTGCGCGCGGCGCGGGTCCGGACGAGCTGCTGGGTGGCGTGCAGCTGACGGCCGAGGACGCTCAGCATGTCCATGCCGGCGTGCGGCTTCCGCTGCAGAAGCACCATGATGTCGTTGCGATCGACCTCGATGCAGACTGTGTCCTCGGTCGCGACGGCACCGGTCTGGTGGGGCGTCTGCTCGAGCATCGAGGCAAAGCCGAAGAACTCGCCGTAGGCGGGCTCGGCCACGACGACGTCCTGGTGGTCTTCGTCGATGGTCGTGACACGGACGGCCCCGGACACCATGACGTAGGCGCGATCCGCCGGGTCGCCGATCTTGTAGATGCGCTGGCGCGCGGAAAACCTGGTGAGTTCGACCTGCCCGGCGAGGACGGCCGTCTCCTCGTCGTCGAGTAGGGCGAAGAGGGGAACCTGCCTGAGGATTTCTGCGTCACACGGCATCCGTGACCTCGTCTGGTGAGAATGCGTCCGGGTGCCCGGAAGCCGCCGGCGGGTATCTAGCGGGTCTGACGCTCCTCGAGATAGGTGTACCCGTTGAGGCCCGCTTCGTAGAACCGGAGCAGCCGGCCGGACTCCTCGTAATCGAGTAAGCCCCCGCGCACGGCGGCCTCGACGTCGAGGCGCAGCTTCGCGGTCAGCACCTTGGCGTCGAACTCGACGTAATCGAGCACCTCGCGCACCGTGTCGCCCTTGATCACGGCGTCGAGCACCACCGCGTCGTTGGCGTCCAGGCTGACGTGCACGGCGTGCGTGTCACCGAGCAGGTTGTGCAGGTCGCCCAGGATTTCCTGGTAGGCCCCGACCAGGAAGACACCGAGGTAGTAGGGCGACTTGTCGAAGGCGTGGAGGGGCAGGGTGCGCTTGACGTCACGACGGTCGATGAACTGATCGATCTTGCCGTCCGAGTCGCAGGTGATGTCGCCGAGGACGGCGTGGCGCGTCGGCCGCTCGCTCAGCCGGTGGATGGGCATGATCGGAAACAGCTGCTTGATGGCCCAGCTGTCGGGAATCGACTGGAACAGCGAGAAGTTGCAGAAGTACGTGTCAGACAGCGATTCGTCCAGGCTCTGCAGGTCTTCGGGGACTTCGTCCATGCCCTGCGCCAGCTTCTGCAGCTTGATGCAGATGGCCCAGTACAGGTTTTCCGCGAGCGAGCGCTGGTCGAGCGGCAGATAGCCCGCCGAGAAGAGGTTCATCGCCATGTCGAGCGCCTGCTGGGCGTCGTGGTAGCTCTCCGCCGCGTTTCTCGATGTGAGGCTGTCGTAGGTCTCCATCAGGTCCAGCAGCGGTTGCTCCATCTCGGGCGTCGGGGTCTTGGGCACTGATTCGTCGCCGAACCCGGAGACGCCCAGTACGTTGAACACGAGAAGGCTGTGGTGCGCCACGATGGCGCGCCCGCTCTCGGAGACGATGGTCGGATGGGGCACCTTGGCTTCGTCGCAGACCGTTTGCAGGTGGTAGACCACGTCGTTCGCGTATTCTTCGAGCGTGTAGTTGACGCTCGATTCGAAGTTGGTCTGCGACCCGTCGTAGTCCACGCCGAGGCCTCCGCCGACGTCCATGTACTTGAGGCCCGCTCCGGCTTTCACGAGCTCGACATAGACGCGGGCCGCCTCGTTCAGCGCGCCTTTGACGATCCGGATGTTGGGGATCTGGCTGCCGAGATGGAAGTGGAGCAGCTGGA
>JBEQUD010000023.1:0-3188 GCA_040349235.1 Acidobacteriota bacterium | reverse complement strand
CAGCATCAGGGCTGCCTGAGAGAGCTCACCAGTCCGCCGAACATCTCGGCACCGCGCGTGCCCACCCAGGCGCCCAAACACGCGCCGACGACGCTCATCGCGATGTCCGTCACGTCGGGGAAGCGCCCGACGATCCAGCCCTGGCCGTACTCGAGCGGGGTCGCGATCGCGCAGCCCACGACCGCCGCGGCAGCGATCGCCCTCGCGGGCTGTCTGGCCATGACGGCGAAGCCGAAACCAAGGGGGAAGTACAGGAGCCAGAGCTCCAACACGTGGCTGAGCGTCTGGAACGTGGTGTACGCGTAGTAGCCCATGAACGGCAGCCAGTTGAAGAGGTGCCGCTCTGCGGCCAACTCGAACGGTGTGAGAATCTCCATCGCGGCGGCGGCGGCCGTTGCGATGACGAGAAGGCCGAGCCACGCCCACGGCGCCTGCACGCGTTGCGCCGCCCGCCACAGCATCGCGCCGATGACCACGCCCGCGGCCTCCACCACCGCATCCTCGAGGCCGGGCATGCGGGAAGAGACCCCGAGCTGTGACGCCTCGAGGAGGAAGGCGACCGGGACGCCGATGGCGATGGTCGTCAGGCCTGGGCGTCGCACGCGCAGGGCGCGCAGCCAGGCGCAGCACGCGACCGAGAACAGCGCGTAGTGGACGATCGAGATCCCCTCGTCGCCGAAGCCCGTGTACTGCCACACGTTCCAGCGCAGCGCGCGAAGCTTCCGCGCCACGCTGCCGACATCGATCGTCACGTCGAAGGGCTCCCACGCCGCTGCGGCCACGACGAGCGTCGCGACGAAGAAGGGGAAGAACCCGCCGACGTCCACGAGGCCCGCACGAGCTAACGCCCGCAGAGACCGCATCGAGACCCGGCCCGCTACATCCGCGGCCATGGCCCCGACGAACCCCCCGAGCGTGTCCGTGAACACGTCGTTCGCGGAGCAGATCCGGTCGGTCGTGAACAGCTGCGCCGCTTCGACCGCGATGCTCAAGGCCGCGGCCGCGGCCGTGACCAGCAGGGCCCGCGGCAGAGGGCGGGCACCGGGACGACGAGCCAGCATGCCGAGTGCACCGAAGGGCAGGAACAGGAGGATGTTCTGGACCGAGTCCGAAATGGACGGCCGGCCGCCGCCCGCCGACACGAAGGGATTGAGCCGCAGGTGCAACACCTTCTCGGCGATCGCCGGCATGTCGTGCGTGAACCGGAACGGGATCGTCGTGCCGTAGACGATGAAGAGCGCAAACAACAGCCAGAGCCGCCGGCTCAGCTGACTGGAGGTGGTTGGCGTGCGCACCGGGCTGCCCAGGAGTGTACCAGCTACCGGCCGAGGCGGGCGCGGAGCGCCGAGACCTCCGGACGGCTGGCGACGCGCGGGTCGAGCTTGGTGGCCGCGTCGAGCTCGGACCGGGCCTGGCGCAGGTTCTGGAGGGCGGCGTGGACCACCGCCGCGTGCACCAGGACGTCAGCACTCGCCGGCAGTCCACGCGCGGCTCGTTCGAGGAGCGGCGCCGCCGCGGCGTCGTTCCCCAGCAGATGCTGAATCCAACCGAGCGTGTCCGCAACCACGGGCGTCGGTGACAGCCGGTACGCGCGTGTCGCGAGGTCGAGCGCGTCTTTCGGGGCGCCGTCGCGGGTGGCGAGCGCGTACGCGAGATTGTTCAGCGCGAGGACGTTGTTGGCGTCCGTCGCCAGGACACGGCGGTAGCGTTCGACCGCCTTCGCGCTGTCACCCCGCTGCTCGTACGCCAGGGCCAGGCGGAGGTGTGCGCTGCTCAACCGGGACTCGATGTCCGTCGCCCGTACCAACAAGGCCTCCACGCTGGTGGCATTGCCATGCGCGGCGGCGGCTTCGGCTTTGAGCATCAACTTCAAGGCCTCCACCCGAAGGCCGCTTCGCGCGAGGATGGTCAGGCGTCGCTTGGCAAACAGCGCGGGCAGGTCGGTCTCCGGGTCCATCTCGTCCCCAGGTGGCGCGGGAGGCGGCGTGCGCGACGAGAACGGCGCACAGAGCGGGTCGCCGACGACAACTGTTTGCCAGCTCAGGTACGGCATGGCCAGATAGAACGACTCGGCAAGGTTGAAGCCGGCGAGATAGGCCGGGAACAGGATCTGCGGACGGATGGTCGCGTCGAGATACGGCTCCGCGACGTGCGCGGACACACCGGTCACGCCGTCCCGAATCAAGTCGCCGGCGAGGGATTGAAAGCTGCCCCCGAACACGGGACCGCCGCCATTTGGATCGCTCGGATGCCAATCGGCCGGCGGCTCGGCGAACGTGCGGCCGTCGGTGCTGACAAACATACCGCCAATGGCACCGGGGACGAACCGCAGACCGGATCGCCGGCGCTGGTTGGCCGGATCGTTCGAGCCCCACGAGTAGTAGCCGACGACCGGGTGCGCCGTGGACGCGACGGCGCGCGTGGCTTCGATTAGCACGCGGTCGCCTGCGTTGGCGGCGCGAAGGCGGTCGGCGGCCTCCTGGAGCCACGCGTCGCCGCCCCGATCCACGAGGGTAGCTTTCTGATCGAGCACGACCTGCGCCGCCGGCTCTGGCGCGGGCGCCGTCGCGCCGCGCTCGACGAGCGCCAGGGCCTCGTTGGCCGTGAACGCGTCGAGGCGCGTGACCAGATAGAGATCGCTCGCGGCGCGCGTGAAGCGTCGTGCCTCCGAGGGCGCCTTGTTCCCGAGAAAATACGGGTTCGGCACCCAGCCCGGCAGCGGGACGGGGAAGCCGAGCATCCGGTGGTAGAGCAGCGTCAGCTCGGAATCGACGCTCGCGATCGTTCCGCGCCGGTCGCCGGAACCCGCCACGCGCAGGGGCACGCCCTTGGTCAGGACGAGATAGAGGATCCGGTCCTGCAGGTTGTATCTAGACAGCCACGCGGCAATCGGTGCCTGCACGGCTTCATCGAATTTCGCGCGCGGAATCTCGTCGGCCAGTTCCGTCCGGATGTGGGCAATCTGTCGCGGCGGCACTGCTCGGGCGCGGGCATACGCCTCGCCGATTTGCACGGACGCGGCGCTAACGTCGTTGACGACCAGGAGCACGTTGGCGCCCGTCTGGGCGGCGGCGGTGGCGGCCGGCACCGTCAACAGGAGGCAGGCCCGCAACGCTGGTGCGAGCGTGCGCGTGCGCGCCCGTCGGACACTCTGCACGCCACCATTATCATCGACTCGATGATCATCG
>JBEQUD010000414.1:0-9842 GCA_040349235.1 Acidobacteriota bacterium | reverse complement strand
CGGGCTCGGCCACCCTCGTCGGCACACCCGCCGGCATCGGTGTCTGGGGGACGGTCCGGGTCGCCGGCCATGTCGAACCCAACGCCGTTGTCTGGCTCGACACGCCGTCTCCGATCGACGCGCCGCAGGGGCAGACGGTCGTGCTCGATCAACGCAACCAGGCCTTCTCTCCCCACGTGCTGGCCGTGCGGGTGGGGACGAAAGTCACGCTCCCGAACAACGACCGCGTGTTCCACAACGTCTTCTCGTTCCACAACGGCAAGCGCTTCGACCTTGGCCTCTATCCGGTCGGCACGTCGCGTCAGGTCGTCTTCGATCAGCCAGGTCTCAGCCGCATCTTCTGCAATATCCACCCGAACATGGCCGCCTACGTGATTGCCGTCGCGACGCCGTATTTCGCGGTGTCCGACGCCGCGGGGCGGATTCAGCTGACATCCGTTCCGCCGGGCACCTACGTGTACCACGCGTGGCGGCCAGGCGGTACCGAATTGAGCGGCGCGGCCACGATCCAGGACGGCGTCGCGCTCGACGTCCGTTGGCCATGAGAGCACGCGCGATCCTGGCGTCGGTCGTGGTGGCCGCCCTGGGCACGCAGTCGGCGCAGGCCAGTCGGCGGCCGTGGAAGTGGCGCAGACAGTCGGCTATTCGAGCCAGAACATCACCGCGGGCGCGACCCAGATCCACACGTTTGGTGAAGTGGGTGCCGGTGTCCGGTTCAACGTCGAAGCGTCGTGGGCGGCGCGCTCGGCGGACGTCGGGGACGCCTTCGGCGGCGCGTACCCCTACGGCAACCGGGTCCAGATCATCGAAGCCTACGCCGAGCGCATCTTCACCCCGCGCGGCGGCCTCGTCGTCACGCGCGGGGGCCGCTACCGCACCCCCTTTGGCATCTCCAGCGCAAGCGACCACGGCTACGTCGGCTTCCTCCGGCCACCGCTCATCCGGTACGACGACTACTACGGCCTCGCCAACACCTTCCTCGAGGAGGGCGTGGATGTCGTCGTGGGCACGCCGCGCCTCTCGGTCGAGACCAGCCTGGGCGTGCCCGCCGACGTGGGCGAGGCGGTTCGTCGTCCGGGGCTCGACGTTGTGGTGCGCGGACAGGCCGCGTTTGGCGACGTCATCGTCGGCCTCAGCCACATCCGGTCGCGCCCGTATCTGCCCGCGACCTTCGCTGGCGGCCATGTCGAGTTCACCGGAGTGGACGTGCGCTGGATGCGCGCCGGGGTCCAGATGCGCGGCGAGTGGATCTGGGGGCAGCCCTTCGACGGCACGCGGACGCATGGCGGCTATGCCGATCTCATCGTCCACCGTCCGCGGATGGGTCCGGTCACAGCCGTGATGCGGGCCGAGCGGCTCGCCTACGACGCCGTGGCGCCCTTCGAGCTCTACGCCAATCGCGTCACCGTCGGCAGCCGCATCCGCCTCCTCGACCAGCTCTCGGCGCAAGTCGGCCTCGTCCACCAGAGCCGCACCCTCTCCGCCGAGACGCTGGCGCTCGATGTCGGTCTCACCCTGTCCCTCCGGCGCGACGCGGGACGCTGATGCCGGACGCGTCGGTCAATTCGTCACTGATCCCCTGGCACCGTCGCATGGAAGCGCGGGTGGCGCTCGGCGTGGGCCTGCTCGTCGCGCTGTCCATCGGCGCGATCGTGCTTGCCACCACGCGCGCCGTGACCAGTCGGTCGATGAGCCGCGCCGCGGAGGATCTCGACATCGCCCACGCGGCGTTCTACCAGTCGCTCGACGGCCGCGCGGATTCGGTGGCGGCGCTCGCGCGCCTGGTGACCGATCTGCCGGTGTTCCGCGCACACCTGACCGACGATCGCCTGGCTGGGGATGGCGCCACGATTGACGCGATGGCCGACGGGTATCGCCGCCAGCTCCAGGCGCAGTTCTGCATCGTGGCCGACGCCAACGGGACATGGCTGGCGAGCCCAGGCTGGAAGGCCGAGCCCAAGCTGGCCGGGGTGCAGGCCAGCATCGATCGCGCGTCGGGCGGGCAGCCGTACCGAGGCATCCTGGCCGTCCAGGATCAGCTGTTTCTCGTCGTGTCCGAGCCGGCCCGGTTCGCCGAGGAGATCCTGGGCACGATGACGGTCGGCTACGTGCTCGACGACGCCGTCGCCAAGGACCTCGCGCAGACGACCCACTGCGAGGTCACCCTGGTTGCGGGCGCCCATGTCTGCGCGAGCAGTCTGCCGGCGCCACAACGCGCTCTGCTCGCGGCGCGGCTCGGAAGCGGCGGCGGAGACGTCAACGACGGCGCGTCGTCGGGCCTCGAGCAACTCGGGCACGAGCGCTATCTGGGCGGCACGTTCCCGCTGTCGTCCGATCGCATCTCGCGCAGCGGCAACCATCTGGTGCTCTTGAAGGACTGGCGGTCGTCGCAGCAATTCATCGACCAGCTGCTGCAGCAGTTCGTCGGCGCGGCCGCGATCGTGTTCGCCTGCGCGCTCGCCGGAGGCTTCCTCTTCAGCCAGCGCCTCAGCCTCCCGCTCCGCGAAATCGCCGCCGCCGCCGGCGACATCGCGGCCGGCAACCTGACACGGCAGCTCCCCGTCCGCGGCAGTGCGGAGGCGACGACGGTGGCGCTCGCCTTCAACGACATGAGCGCCAGCCTGCGCGCCACCCGCGAGCGGCTTCTCCACGACGCCATCCACGATCAGCTGACCGCGCTCCCCAACAGAGTGCTGTTCATGGAGCGCCTGCAGCGCTCCATACGCCGCCGGTACCGGCACCCGGACTATATGTTCGCCGTCCTGTTCGTGGATCTCGATCGGTTCAAGACCATCAACGACAGCCTGGGCCGTCCGGCCGGCGACCAGCTGCTCGTCGAGATCGCGGGCCGGCTCGCGGACGTCGTCCGGCGTGATGACATCGTCTCGCGGGCCAACACGGCGAACGGGGGCTACGACGCGGACAACACGCTGGCGCGCCTCGGCGGCGACGAGTTCACCGTGCTGCTCGAAGACATCCACGACCCGAGCGACGCGGTCCGGGTGGCCGAGCGTCTGCAGGCGGTGGTCTCGAAGCCGGTGACGCTCAACGGGCGCGAAGTCTTCACCACCGGCAGCGTCGGCATCGCCGTCAGCACGCCCGCCCATCGCTCCGGCGACGACGTGTTGCGGGACGCGGAGCTGGCCATGCATCGCGCGAAGTCCTCGGGCGGCGATCGGTGCGCCATCGGCGACGCCACCATGCATCACCGCGCCGTGGACCGCCTACAACTTGAATCCGACCTGCGGCGTGCGGTCGAGCGCCAGGAATTCGTGCTCCATTACCAGCCGATCGTGGCCTTCCGCGATCACAACGTGATGGGATTCGAAGCGCTCCTGCGCTGGCAGCACCCCGAGCGCGGGCTCCTGGCGCCGGGGGCCTTCCTGCAGGTCGCCGAAGAGACGGGCATCATCGGCCGCATCGACGAATGGGCCCTCAAGGAGGCGTGCGGGCAGGCCAGCCGGTGGCAGCGGATGTTCCCGCGCGAAACCCCCGCGAGCGTCAGCGTCAACATCTCGGCCCAGGGGTTCAGCCGGCCGGACCTGGTCGCGCATGTGGCAAAAACGCTCCAGGCCACGGGCCTCGAACCCCGGAGCCTCCGCCTCGAGATTACGGAGAGCGTCGCCATGGCGGACGCCGAGCGCACGCGCACCATCCTCATCGACCTCAAGGCCCTCGGGGTGCGCATCAGCCTCGACGACTTCGGCACGGGCTACTCGTCGTTCAGTTACCTGCAACGCTTCCCCGTGGACACCCTGAAGATCGACCGGTCCTTCGTCTGCGGCATCGACCAGAACGACGAGTGCCGTGAAATCATCCGGACGATTCTGAACCTCGCCCGCACGCTGCGGCTCGACGTGGTCGCCGAGGGCACCGAGACCGCCGAGCAGGTCCGGTATCTGGAGGGCCTCGACTGCCGCTACGCGCAGGGCTTCTTCTTCTCGAAAGCCGTCCCGATGTCGGAGGTCGAGCGGCTCCTGGTGCCCGACAGCCGCGAATTGCGCCGCCCGGCGTAGCCGCCCGTTTTCGCCCAATCCCCGCGCGCGCCCCGGCGAGTGCTACGATCGCCGTGCACGTCCGTTGATGCGAGGGGACCATGGCGAGCCTGATTGAAGCGATCGAGATCAAACGCAAGATGTTCTTCGAGTACGAGGGGGCGCCCTACCACTGCCTCGAGGTGGAGGTGTCGCGCCCGACCGCGCGGGGCGGCCAGACGCTCGTCCGCATCAAGATGCGCAACCTCCTGACGCGCGCCGTCTTCGACCGCACGTTCAAGGCCGGGGAGAAGTTCGGCGAGCCGGATCTCGATACCATCACCGCGTCGTACCTCTACGCGGACGGCGTCGGCTACCACTTCATGGACCAGGACTCGTTCGAGACGATCACCCTTGGCGCCGACAAGGTCGGCGACGATCGCGGCTTCCTCGTGGACAACCTCGTCATCCAGGTCCAGAAATACAACGGGCTGCCGATCGGCCTCCAGTTCCCGCCGCACGTCGAGCTGACGGTGACGTCCACCGAGCCCGGCGTGCGGGGCGACACGGCCAGCGGCAGCGTCACGAAGCTCGCGACCCTCGGGACGGGGCTCGAAGTGCGGGTCCCGCTCTTCATCAAGGAGGGCGAGCGCGTCAAGGTCCACACCGAGACCCGGGAGTTCGCGGGGCGGGCTTAACCCAGGCACAACCAGCCATGCCGCTTCTTTACGCCTACCTTCGGCAATACTGGCGGCTCATCGGCCTGGCGCTCGTCCTGGCCACGATCAACCAGGTCTTTTCGCTGCTGGACCCGCTGATCTTCCGGCACGTCATCGACCAGTACGCGACCCGGTTCCAGGAATACACGACCGGACAGTTCTTCAGGGGCGTCAGCCTGCTCCTGGGCGCCGCCGTCGGCGTGGCGTTCGTCTCGCGCGTGGCGAAGAACTTCCAGGACTACTACATCAACGTCATCACGCAGCAGCTCGGCGCGCAGTTGTACTCGGACGGCATCCGCCATTCACTCGAACTGCCCTATTCGGTCTTCGAGGATCAGCGCAGCGGGCAGACGCTGGGCCGACTGCAAAAGGTCCGATCGGATGTCGAGAAGCTGATCGCGACCGTCATCAACGTGCTGTTCACGTCGCTCGTCGGCATCGTGTTCGTGATGGTCTACGCCTTCAGCGTGCACTGGCTGATTGCCCCGGCCTATTTCCTGACGGTGCCGATCTTGGGCGTGCTCAGCTCGGTGCTCAGCCGGCGCATCAAGCAGATCCAGAAGGTCATCGTCGCCGAGACCACCGCGCTCGCGGGCTCGACCACCGAATCGCTACGCAACATCGAGCTCGTGAAGAGCCTGGGCCTCGCCCAGCAGGAGATTGCGCGCCTGAATGCCACGACCGGGAAGATTCTGAAGCTCGAGTTGAAGAAGGTGCGGTACCTGCGGAGCCTCAGCTTCATCCAGGGGACCGCAGTGAACTTCCTGCGGACGAGCATCCTGTTCCTGATGCTCTATCTCATCTACACGCGTTCGATCACCGTCGGGCAGTTCTTCTCGCTGTTCATCTACTCGTTCTTCATCTTCGGGCCACTGCAGGAGCTCGGCAACGTCATCAACGTCTACCGCGAGACGGAAGCCTCCCTCAACGTGTATCAGGAGATTCTGGCGACGCCGACAGAGCCGCGGCCGCTCGCGCCCGTTCCCGTGTCGGACCTGCGCACGCTCGCGTTCGACGGGGTGACGTTCCAGCACCAGTCGGCCTCGTCGCCCGCCGTGAGCGACATCTCCTTCGGTGCGGCACGCGGCGAAACGATTGCGTTCGTCGGTCCGTCCGGCGCCGGCAAGAGCACGCTCGTCAAGCTGCTCGTCGGCCTCTACCAGCCGCTGTCGGGCCGCATCCTGTACGACGGCGTCGCCGGTTCCGAGATCGACCTCGACGCGCTGCGGGCGCGTATCGGGTTCGTCACGCAGGACACGCAGCTCTTCTCGGGCACCATTCGAGAGAACCTCCTCTTCGTGTACCCGGAGGCCACCGACGCGGAGTGCCTCGACGTGCTGCGCAAGGCCGCGTGCGACGGCCTGCTCGCGCGCGCAAGCCGCGGCCTGGACACCGTCATCGGCGAGGGCGGCGTCAAAGTGTCCGGCGGGGAGAAGCAGCGGCTCTCCATCGCCCGGGCGCTGCTGCGCCGGCCCCACCTGCTGGTCTTCGACGAAGCGACATCCTCCCTCGATTCGCTGACCGAGGAGGGCATCGTCGCCACCATCCGGGATGTGGCCGCGGATAGCCGGGCCATCACGGTGCTCATCGCGCACCGGCTCTCGACTATCCTGCATGCCGACCGGATCTATGTCCTCGAGCGCGGGCACATCGTCGAGACCGGCCGGCACGACGAGCTCCTGGCGCAGAAGGGCCTCTACTACGCGATGTGGCGGCAGCAGATTGGCGAACGGCGGGGTGGCGAGACCAGCGCACCAGCCCACGCCACCACCGCCGCGTCGCCCGCCGCTGCCAGAGGATAGCGGCCTTCAGTACGTCACCCGGACGCGGTATTTCAGGACTGCCGCACCATCCACCGCCACGGGCACGTTGAACCGCGCGGCCCACGCCGATGTCTTCTCCCACGGGTGCGAGGACTGCAGGATGCGCCAGGTGCCGCCAATCGGCTCGTTGACCTCGACCGCCACCGGCACCGCCTTGTGATTGCGGAGCGTCAGCTCGTACTCGACCTCGTAGACATTCCCTGAAATCTTCTCGAAGTCCGTCTGCTTGCGCTCGCAGACGACGTCGAAGGCGTTACCGATCTTCAGGTTCACCACTTCGTCCTTCGGCATGTGGCCGATGCGGTCCTCGCCGACAAACTGCGTCCCGCCCCTCGAGTCCGCTTGGTACACGCGGACGGTACCGGCCGGCATCGGCATGCCGAGGCCCGCCTTCGCTTCGTTCTTGAACTGGTAGAACACCTGGACGACGTCCTTGATCGGCGCACCAGGGTGCTGGGGGTTGCGGTAGTAGAAGGCCTGGCCGTCCACGACATATCGCTTCTGCACGGGGAACGACGTCGCGCCGAGCATGCTGACCTGCTTGGTCTCGTTGTTGTTGACCGTCGTCGGTCGGCCGAGCGTGTAGAGGTGGTAGTCCGAGAAGGACTCCTGCGCCATCAGGGGCGCCGCCACCTCCATGGTCTTTTGCATCATGTCCATCTCCATGCGGCCCGCCGCCTGACGGACGCGGTTCAGATCCCCCGCCACGAACTGCAACGTGGCGTTCTTGAAGGAGGTGCCGCTGCCGTTGACGACCGTCACCCATCCGTCGAGGTCCGCGGCTTTGTCGTCACGCGCGACCGTCAGGACGTAGTCCGCATTCCAGGACAGCTTGCCGGCCAGGTACGACGCCTCGACGCGGTGCTTCGCGCCGCCCGTGTTGTCGAGCGTCCAGATAAGGGTCGGCCTGGAATACAGGTTCCCCGGTAACTCGGGGAATCGGACGTGGTCGGCGTGGAGGCCCGTCACGATTTCGCCCCCGATCTGCCAGACAGGTGCGTTGTTGTAGCTGACGAGGCGCGCCCTGACTTCCTCTTCCCTGGTCGTTCCGCCATCCTGCCGCGTGCGCACGAGCGTGACGTCGCGCCCGATGTATTTGCGAAGCAGCTTCTCGGGTTCGAGGAGGTCGTACTCGTAGTTCTGTTCGAGGACGCGCACGCGCGACGGCTCGGTCAGTGACCGGAAATGCACGGTGGCCGGATTGACTGTAGCCGCGACGTCCATGAAATGCAGGTCCGCGGCCCCGGGCGCGAGCTGCAGTGCGCGCACATCACGAACGAGCGCAAGGTCCGAGTTGTAGACCGTGACGGCGAGATCGACCTGGTCGTCGAGGGTGGTCGTCGCAGCATTCTGCGCGGCTGCATGGACCACGGTCGTGGCCCCATGCTGCGTCTGAATCAGGACACCGAGGGCGAGGGCGAGAACGAGAGGCGCATACCAGAGGCGACGGGACATGGGTGGCTCCTTCTAGGGCGACGGCCCAGCTGCGACACGGGAAGTGCCGCGCGCAGGCCTGCTGCACTTAGAACGGAGCCGCGCGAAAAACTTGCAGCGCTCAGCGCATGGACCAGGTGAGGCCGCCGTCGGCCGTGTCGAACGTCCGTCCATCGGCGGTGGATACGGACGCCGCCTGGGCGCCCGTCGCGCGGACCGCGGACAAATCCGTCATCGTCGGGAAAGCCAGCCTCTGCCACGTGCGGCCGTCGCTCGAACGCAGGACCACGCCGCCACGGCCAACGAGCCAGCAGACCGACGCAGACGGCGCGGCGCCGGCCGTCAACACCGACGACACACCCGTCGATGACGGTTCCCACGTCGTTCCCCCATCCACCGAACGCTGCACGCTGGCGCCGGCAAGGCGCCAGCGGACGAGGGGATCGGGCGAAACGATCTCGATGCCGCCAGCGAGCCGGCGACCGCTTTCGACAGCATTGGGAGCACTGGGGGCACCGAACGGCGCTGCGGCGCGCGCCCGCGCGTCGGCGGCCGGTGCCTCCATCGCTCGCGTGATTGGGGCGGCAAACGGGGCGGCACTCGCGGGCGGCGACGCGGACTTGGCGCGTATCTCCGCATCCGACTGTGCCGTGGCCCCGACGCCAGTCTCGGCCTGACGCCCCGCCAGCAGCGTGTTCTGCGCCGGGGCCGCAGCGACGCTGTCTGCGGCGAAGCCCGTCCCGCTGGCGGACGATTCCCGCTTCGAGAGGTCGGCCTCCTGTCGTCGCACGGAGCGCTGTGGCTCTGGGGATGCGGCGGTGTCGTAGTTCGGCGTGGCAGCGACGGAAGACGGCCGGTCCGCAGGGCCAGGCGTCGCCAGTCCCGGCTGTCTCGACGCCTCTTCCGCGGCCCGTTCGGCCACGGTACCCGCCGCGATCGGCGCGGGCGCCGTCTGACGGGTCGGCACGGCGACCCGGATGGCGACCCCAGCGGCCGCGGCGGCGAACGGCGCCAGCCACACGAGCCATCGAGGCGTCGCGCGCACCGGCGGCGACGACGGCGCGACGGCGTCAAGCCGGACCAGCTCGGCCAGAAGGGCCTGGCAGCGGCCGCAGTCCGCGGCGTGGAGCTGCGCGGCATCACGCGCGCCGGCGGACAGCCCGCCGTCCATCCACGCCGCCATCGTCTCGGCGTCCAGACACGCGTCGGTGGCCCGCCCGGCGGGCGGATCGAGCGCGTCCTTCAGCAGGCGTTCGAGCGCCGATCTCCCGTCGGGTGCCGTGCTCATGTGGAGGTCCTCGTACTAGAACGATCGGGCGCGGGAATCTTGCGATCGCCGTCGATGGCGAGCAGGTCGTGGATGTTCAGCGGACCAGCGTCGGCCGCGACGCTGGCGAGGCAGTCCGCAATCTCTGGCGCGGACATCCGCGCCTCCACGAGCAGGTAGCGGCCAACGGCCGCCCGCAGCGCGGACCGCGTCCTCGCCAGGTGGCGGGACACCGTGGCCTCGTGCTCGCCAAGCACCCGGCCGATGGCCGCAAGCTTCAGGTTCTGGACGTAGTAGCAGCCCAACCGCAGGCGGTCCTTGGGCAGCAAGGCCGCCACCGCGTGCTCGAGGCCACGGCGAAGGCAATCGAGGCAGCGCGATCGGCCGGGTTCGACTGGCACGGCTGGTGCGGCCAGGGCCGCAGGCGAATCATCCTCGGGCAGCGGCGCGGTGCGCCGCGTCGCCCTCAGGCGGTCGATGTGCCGCTGCGCCAGCACCGCCCGCAGCCAGGTGGCCAAGCTGCTGCGGCCGTGGAAATAGCGGAAGAGCGACTGTCGTTCGCCAGCCCGGCGTTCGAGGCCGAAGAGCTCCGCGTACAGGCCATCGGCCAAGTCGCGCGCGCCAC
>JBEQUD010000395.1:0-5876 GCA_040349235.1 Acidobacteriota bacterium | reverse complement strand
CCGTCCACAAGGCAAGGGCCACGACGTCGGCGGGCACAAAGGCATCCGTGTCGAGCACCGCGCGCACGTCCTTGACGTCCAGGCCCCCGCTGTCGCCGTCCGCCGGCGCCTCGCCAACCACGAGCCCCGTCACCGCGCGCGTGCCGAGGGGCACGACCACACGGGCGCCGATGGCCGGACACGGCGCGCCGTCGGGCATCCGGTACGTCAGAAGACCGAGCTGAGGGACAGGAACAGCGACAAGGATCCGCACGGCCGCCCTGCGCTTACGCGCCCGCGAGCAGGCTCTTGACCAGCTTCATGTCCTCCCAGACCTCGCGCTTCGACGAGGGATTGCGGAGGAGGTAGGCAGGATGGAACGTCGGGACGAGCTTGGCGCCGCGGTACTCGAAGACCCGGCCGCGCAGGCGCGAAATCGGATCCTCGGACCGCAGCAGTGTCTGCGTGGCGAACTTGCCGAGCGCGACGATCACGATGGGCTTGATGGCGTCGATTTGACGGAACAGGAAGGGCTCGCACGTCGCGATCTCGTCCGGCTCGGGGTTCCGGTTCTGCGGCGGGCGGCACTTGATGACGTTGGCGATGTAGACGTCCTCGCGCGTGAGCGCGATGGCCTCGATGATCTTCGTCAGGAGCTGGCCGGCGCGGCCGACGAAGGGCACACCCTGCACGTCTTCGTCTGCCCCGGGGGCTTCGCCGACGAACATCAGGTTGGCCGCGGGATTCCCGGACCCGAACACGACCTGCGTGCGGCCGAGCGCGTGCAGCTTGCAGCGCGTGCAGTCGCCGATGTCGGCACGGAGTAGGGCGAGGGCTTCGCCAACGGCCTCCCGTGACGCGTAGAGGGGAACGCCCGCGAGGCTCGCGCCGCCCTCGCTCGGCCCGGCCTCAGGGGCAGAAACAGCGCCGACGAGAGGTGCCGCCGCTGACGCGTGATCGTCCGACGCCGCGCGCAGGCGCCAGGCCGGGTCGCGGCTGACACCGGCGACGCCGAGCTCTGCGGCAAACCGCAGATGTTCGGCAAGCTGCTCGCGGCTCATGAGGCGGCCACCTTGCGCGTGGTGACAAGCGCCTCGACGTGGTCGAGCACGACGGCCGCGACCGCGGCCTTCGACTGACGCGGCACGTGATGCGCGCCGTCGGCCCCGACGATGGTGACCTCGTTGGCATCGACGTCGAAGCCCACGTCGGTGCGAGAGACGTCGTTGGCCACGATGAGATCGACCGCCTTGGCCGCGCGCTTGGCGGCGGCGCGGCGGAGGACGTCGTCGGTTTCGGCCGCGAACCCCACGAGCACCGGTCCGCGCCCCGTCTCGCGGCGGCGCCGGCCGAGGTCGCCGAGAATGTCCGCGGTGCGCCGGAGGACCAGCGTCAGGGTGTCTTGGTCCTTGTGCAGCTTCATCGGGGCGGACTCGGCCGGGGCGTAGTCCGCCACGGCCGCGGCCATGACCACGACATCCATCTCGGCCGCACGGGCGAGGACGGCCTCGTGCATGTCCGCCGCACGGCGGACGTGGACCACCTCGCGGACGGACGGAAGGACGACAGCCGTGGGACCGACGACGAGCGTCACGTCGGCGCCTCGGCGCGCCGCCTCCGCGGCAATCGCGATCCCCATCCGCCCGCTCGACCGGTTGCCGATGTACCGCACCGGATCGATGTCTTCGCGGGTCGGGCCGGCGGTCACGAGCACGCGAAGGCCCCGCAGCGGGCCGGCCGGCCGCAACACGGCCTCGGCCGCGGCGACGATGTCGTCCGGCTCGGCCAGGCGTCCCTTGCCAATCCAGCCGCAGGCGAGATAGCCGGCGCCTGGCTCGACAAAGCGCACACCGCGGGCAGCCAGCGTGTCCAGATTCCGACGCACCGCCTCGTGCTCGAACATGTTGGTGTTCATCGACGGGGCGAGGAGCACCGGCGCGCGGGTGGCCGTGTAGAGGGTGGAGAGGAAGTCGTCGGCAATGCCGTTGGCGAACTTGCCGATGATGTTGGCGGTCGCGGGTGCGACGAGCAGCAGGTCGATGGACGAGGCGAGCGCGATGTGCTCGATGTCGGCGTTCATCCCGGGCGCGAACTGGTCGGTGACGACCGCGCGCCGCGTAATGGCCTCGAAGGTCATCGGACCGACGAACCGGGTGGCCGTCGCCGTCATGATCGCGGCGACCTCGTGACCGCGCTTCTGCAGCCCGCGCGCGACCTCCACGGTCTTGTACGCCCCGATGCCGCCGCAGACGCCGAGCCCGACTAGCATGTCACTGTCACCCCGGCATCCCACCGGCATCCGGCCGAGGACGCCTCGACCAGCGACCGATTCCCCCGAAGGGGATCACAGGTCGTTGTCGTCCTTGATCTTCTCGACGACGCCCGCCACGACTTCCTTGAGGGCAACGGTCGTCTTCTTGTGGTCCCCGGCCGCGACCCGGGGCGTCGATCCCGCCAGGAGCTGGCGGGCGCGCGCGCCGGCCGTCACCACGAACTCGAAAGAATTAGGCAGCTTCGAACGATCGATCATAGGAATGTCCTCACGATGCTTTCGGCTTCAGGCCGCATGCAGCGGAGCCTGGCCCGCTCGGCCTCGATGATACCGCGCAGACGCCCGACCGCGACCGCCACGTCATCGTTGATCACCACGAAATCGTACTCGACAAACGACGAGACCTCGTCGCGGGCGACCTGGAGACGCCGCCGGATCGCCGCCTCGCTGTCCTTGCTGCGGCCCCGCAGCCGCTGCTCGAGGACGGCGAACGACGGGGGCATCACGAATACCGCGGTGGTATCCAGCCCTCGCGCGCGCACCTGCCTCGCCCCTTGCACGTCGATGACGAGCACGACGTCGTCCCCGTCGGCGAGCATCTGCGCCGTGTCGGACGCCGACGTCCCGTACAGGTTGCCGAACACCTCGGCCCACTCGAGAAATTCGTCCGCGGCGACCTTCGCCTCGAACCACTCCCGACTGCGGAAATTATAATCCACCCCGTCCGCTTCGCCTGCCCTCGGCGGGCGGGACGTGTAGGAGCGCGACAGCCTGAGCCTGGGGACGTCGCGGGCCAGCTGCTCGACAAGCGTCGTCTTGCCCGCGCCCGAGGGCGCCGAGACGATGAACAGCCGCCCGCAGCCCCCCCTACTCGACATTCTGGACCTGCTCTCGCATCTTCTCGAGCTCCGCCTTGGCCGTGATGATGAGCTCGGACACCCGCAGCCCGTCGGCCTTCGAGCCCATCGTGTTGACCTCGCGGTTCATCTCCTGGAGGAGGAAGTCCAGCTTGCGGCCGCACGGCTCGGCGCTGTCGGCGAGCGTCACCCAGTGGGCGACGTGCCCGCGAAAGCGCGACACTTCCTCGCTGATGTCGGAGCGCGCCGCGGCGCGCACGATCTCCTGGGCGACCGCCGTCTCGTCGGCCTGCAGTTCGGTCCGCAGTTCGCGCACGCGTTCGGCGAGCCGCTGTTCCATCGCCGCCCGCCCTTCGTCCGCGGCGGCGGCCACGCGCTCGACCAGCTCCGCCACGAGCGACCGCCGGCTGTCGAGGTCCGCCTGCAGATGCGCACCCTCGACCGTCCGCATCCCGTCCAGCTGCACGAGCGCGCGCCCCACCGCGGCCAGGACGGCCGCGTCCAGTTCGCGCTGGCCGGCCTCGTCCTGGCTGGCGGGCCGCTCCCGAATCGTCAGCGCCTGGGGCAGGCGCAGAAGATCGCCCGGCGTCAGTGCGCCCGCGACCAGCCCCTGCGCCCGCGCCGCCGCGAGCGCCGTCTCGAGGGCGCGGCCGAACTCTTCGTTGAAGGCGACCTCGAGGCGCGGGGTCTCGCGCACCTGCAGCGTCAGGCCGATCTCGACGCGGCCGCGCGCCACGTGGCGGGCGACCAGCCCGCGCACATCTCCTTCGAGGCCGGCGAGCGACTGGGGCAGGCGCAGCTGGAGATCGAGGTGGCGATGGTTGAGCGCGCGAATGGTCACGGCGATCGCCGCGGCCGTGTCTTCGTGCTCCACTGCGGCAAAGCCCGTCATGGACTTGATCATGCGGTCCCCGTCCTTCGCTCGCCCTTGCTCCGCTCGAGCAGCTGCATCTGCGACAGCATGGCGTAGGTCCCTCCCGGGCGGGCGATCAGCTCCTCGTGGCGGCCGACCTCCACGATCCGCCCGCGCTCGAGGACGATGATCGCATCGGCGCGGCGAATCGTGGATAGACGGTGCGCGATGACAAAGGCTGTCCGATTGAGCATCAGGTTGGCCAGGGCCTCCTGCACCAGCAGTTCGGATTCCGTGTCCAGGGCCGACGTCGCCTCGTCGAGCACGAGGATCGGGGCGTTCTTGAGGAGCGCGCGCGCGATGGCGACGCGCTGGCGCTCGCCGCCGGACAGCCGGTTGCCGCGCTCGCCGATGATCGTCTCGTACCCCTTGGCCTGCGCCATGATGAAGTCGTGGGCGTGCGCCGCGCGGGCCGCCGCTTCGATCGCCGCCCGTGGCGCGCTCGGGGACCCGTAGGCGATGTTCGCCGCGATCGTATCGTCGAACAGCACGGTCTCCTGGGTGACGATGCCGATCTGGCGGCGCAGCGACGCCAGCAGCACGTCGCGGATATCCACACCGTCGATGAGAATCGCGCCATCCGTCGCGTCGAAGAATCGCGGCAGCAGGTTGACCAGGGTCGTCTTGCCTGCCCCGCTCCGGCCGACGATCGCGACCATCTGCCCCGCGGCGACGCGGAACGACACGTCACGCAGAATCCGCCCGCCCTTCTCGTCGTAGTGGAACTCCACCCCGCGGAACTCAATCACGCGCGTGAACGGCGCCAGATCCGCCGCGCCCGGCTTCTCGAGCACCTCGGTGTGGGTGTCGAGCATGTCGAAGATCCGCTCCGACGCCGCCATGGCCTGCTGGAGGTTGGCATTGACCCGACTGAGCTTCTTCGCGGGACCATACATGAGGAACACGGCCGTGAAGAACGAGACGAACTGCCCGGGCGTCAGGCGTCCTGTCGCAATTTCCTGCGCGCCGTACCAGAGGGCGGCCGCCATGCCGAATCCGCCGAGCAGCTCCATCAACGGCGGCAGGCTGGCGAGGGCCGCTATCACCTTCATGTTCGTGCGGAAGAGGTGGTCGCCCGTCCGCGCGAACTTCTCGGCCTCGAAGGCCTCGGTGCCAAAGGCCTTCACGATGCGGTGCCCGGTGAACGCCTCGGCGCTGACGTGCGACAAGAGCCCGAGGGCCTCCTGGCTGCGGCGGGTCGTCCGCCGCACGCGCTGTCCGAGCCGCATCAGCGGATACACGATGAGGGGTGCCCCGATGAGACAGAGCAGCGCGAGCCGGGCGTCGCGGTAGAACATGAGGGCGACGTAGCCCACGAGGGCGAGTGACTCGCGCGCCAGATCGCCGGCCGTTTCGGAGACGGCCTGCTGCACCTGGCCGACGTCGTTCGTGATGCGCGACATCAGCTGGCCGGTGCTGCGCTGGGCGAAGAATCCGGTGGACTGCCCCAGGATGTGGCGGTAGAGCGCGTTCCGGACGTCGGTGACGACCCGGAGGCCGACATCGGCCATCAGATACGACGAGACGTAGGAGCCAATCCCCTTGAGCACGTACACGCCCACGAGCGCCCATGCCGTGAACGCGAGGCGCTGCTGGGTGAGGAGCACATTGTCGAACACGGGCTGGACCAGCGCCGCCAGCCCGGCCGACCCGACCGCGTAGACGAGCATGCCTGCGATGGCCCCGAACAGGCGGGCGCGATACGGACGCGCGTAGGCGAACAGGCGTTTCAGCGGGTGCGTCACTCCGTCAACCGGCAGAGGGAATCGACCCGGGCGATCTCGGCCAGCCCGGTCACGTCGCGTAGCCCGTGGGATGACGCTGGTGCCAGCCCCAGGCGGTCCGAACGATCGAC
>JBEQUD010000379.1:0-3902 GCA_040349235.1 Acidobacteriota bacterium | reverse complement strand
CGAGTACCTCTCGTCCGAGGATCTCACCGAGCGGCGCCTCGCGACGCGCGTCCCGCCCGGCCCATCCGCCGTCACCCTCGTCGGGTGCGGGCGCGCGCTGCCGGAGCACGAGATCCGGATTGTTGGAGAAGACGGCCTGGCGCTCGGCGATCGCGAAATCGGCGAAATCACCCTGGCGGGTCCGTCGGTCATGCTGGGCTACTATAAGAACCCAGAGCTCACCAGCCAGACGATTCGGGACGGCTGGCTATACACCGGCGATCTCGGCTACCTGTCCGGCGGCGAATTGTTCGTCTGCGGCCGGGCCAAGGACATCATCATCGTCAACGGACGAAAATATCATCCGCAAGACCTCGAGTGGGCGCTGTCCGACATGGCCGGCGTGCGCCGCGGCCGTCTCGTGGCATTCGGGACGGTGGAGCAGGGCGTCTCGGACCGGGTCGTAATCATCGTCGAGCCGAGCGGCACGATCCCCGCTGAGGCCCTGGCCGAGACCATTCGCGTGCGGATCAGCGAAGCGTTCGGGCTCTATGTCGATGACATTGTGGCGGTGCCGAGCGGCACCATCGGCCGGACCACCAGCGGCAAGGTGCAGCGGGCCGCCACGAGAGCGCGCTACGAGCGCGGGTCCCTGCTCGACGAGGCGACGGACGAAGCTGGGTTGCCCGCGTAACGGAGACCGGATGGATTTGCTCGAAAAACTTCGGGTCATCGAGCGGCGGCGCGCCGCGTTTGCCCCCGGGACGGCGATCCCCGGCATGACCGTCATCGAGGGCAGCCTGGGCCCGTCGGAAGTCGTCATCAGCGGACGGCCCACCCTGATGTTCGGCTCGAACAACTATCTGGGCCTGACGATGCATCCCGCGGTCATCGCCGCGGCGACCGAGGCGCTTCGGACGCACGGCGCGGGGACGACCGGGTCGCGTACGGCCAACGGCACGCTGGCCATCCACGAAGAGCTCGAGCAGGAATTCGCGGACTGGTTCGGCAAACGGCACGCGACGATATTCAGCACGGGCTACCAGGCCAATCTCTCGCTCATCGGCGCGCTCTGCGGGGCGGGCGACGTCATCCTCGTCGATGCCGACAGCCATGCGAGCATCTACGACGCGACCCGCCAGACCGCGTCGCAGGTGATCGGCTTTCGCCACAATTCCCCTGAGAGCCTCCGGAAGAAGCTCGACCGTCTGCCGCGGGGCGACCGGAACCGGCTGGTCGTGGTCGAAGGCCTCTACTCGATTCGCGGCGACGTAGCCCCGCTCGGCGAGATCGCGGACGTCTGCGGCGAGTACGGCGCGTACCTCATGGTGGACGAGGCGCACTCGCTCGGCACGTTCGGCGAAACAGGGCTCGGCTGCGCCGAAGCCCAGGGCGTGCTCGACCGGGTCGATTTCATCGTCGGCACGTTCTCGAAGTCCCTGGCTGGCATCGGCGGGATGTGCGTGTCGGACCACCCCGAGCTGCGGGCGCTGCATTTCCTGGCGCGCGCCTATGTCTTCACGGCCTCCGGGTCGCCGTCGAACGTCGCGAGCGTGCGCGCCGCCGTCCGGACCATCCGCGAACATCCCGAGCTGCGCGATCAGTTGTGGACGAACATCCGGCGCCTGCGCCGCGGGCTGCGCGAGCGGGGTTACGTCATCGGAGAAACCGAATCACCGATCGTCTCGATCCTCACCCGGGACGAAGAGCACACGATTGCGCTCTGGCAGCGGCTGCTCGGCGAGGGCCTCTACGTGAATCTGATTGTCCCGCCTGGATGTCCGAAGGACGAGTGCGTCCTGCGGGCGAGCTGTTCCGCCGCGCACACGCCGGAGCAGATCGATCGCGCCGTGGACATCTTTTCGCGCGTCGGCGTGGAACTCGGGATGACCACCGCGTAGTTCGAGGCGCATAGCCCGAGCCTGGGGCTTCCCCGCGATGCCCGTCAGAGCCAGCCCTCTCGCAGGTACCAGTCCGCCGTACGCGCGATCCCGTCCTGGAGGCCCACGTTCGCCGTCACCCCCAGGCAGTCGCGCAGCCGGTCCACGCGGCACACGAATCCCTCGGCGAACAGCTCGCGCGCCCGCCACTGATTGAGCAATGCGGGTCGGCCGGACAGCCAACCAGCCACGTCGCCGGCGTGTGCGAGGGCGCGGACCAACGCACCGGGCACGGGAACAACGATGCTGCGGCGACGCGGGAGCGCCTGGCGGAGGGCGGCCAACACGTCGCCGGCCATGACGGGGTCGGCATGCCCCACAAAGCACGTGCGGCCCTCGGCAGCGGCTCCTTCCGCGGTGAGCGCGGCATGTGCGGCCCTCGCCATGTCGTCCACGAAGACGAAGGTGTAGGCGGCGTCGCGGCGTCCGACGAGCGGCAGCAGGCCGCGGGCGGCCATTCGGAACAGCGGGAGCATGCCGTGATCCCCCGGCCCGTAGACCACGCCCGGGCGGAGGATGGTCCACCGCAGGCCGGGTGTCTGTTCCACCGTCCGTTCGCTCTCCAGCTTGCTCTGGCCGTAGGGCGTAATCGGCCGCGGGGCATCCTCCTCGCGCCGTGGGGCGTCGGCAGGGGCAGGACCCGCCGCGGCCAGGCTCGAGACATGGACAAGGCGCGCGGCCCCGCGTGCGGCAGCCGTGGCGACAGCCCGCGTCCCCTCGACGTTGACGGCTGCGTAGTCCGCGGCGCGGATGGCCGCGACGATACCGGCCAGATGGACGACGCCGTCCACTTTCGAGAACGCATCGACCAGCGCGGTGGTTTCGAGCGGGGCCGTCACCACCGTCGCGCCGGCGTGCGCCTGGTTCGGCGAACCTGGGCGCACGACAGCCAGGACCTCGATGCCGCGATCGAGCAAATACGCCGTGAGGTAGCGCCCGATGAATCCCGTGGCGCCGGTGATGGCGACGCGCTGGACCGGTCTTGCCATCCCTATTGGCCCACCAGGCGCTTTTCGTAGAGGCGATACGTCTTGTAGCGCGTCGCGCCGGCCATCTCCGCCGGCTGGTTGATGTCGCGGTTGTCCTCGAGGACCCACGAGAACTCGATGCGGCGATAGCGCGTGCCGCTCATCTGACGATGGAGCGCTTCCAGGAGGACAGGATAGAGGCCGAGGTGGCGCGCATCGGGCAGGACGCCGAGCAGCAGGAGCCGCGCCTGATCGATGATGCGCGACCGGGCTAGCAGCCTGACGAGCCCCAACGGGAAGAGCCGGCCGTCGGTTCCCTTGAGTGCCTGGTTGATGTCGGGCAGCGCGAGGGCGCAGGCGATGGGCCGTCCGTCAACCTCCGCGCAGACGGCGCCGCGCGCGTCGAAGATCGGCTTCAGTTCGCGGGCCAGGCGCTCGAATTCCGCGGGCGTCGGGGCGACGAAGCCCCAGTTGTCACGCCACGCGCCGCAGTAGACCTCGCGCAGCCAGGCCACTTCGCGCTGGAACTCGGCCAAGTGCAGGGGCCGCACCTGGATGCCGTGCTTGTCACGCGCCCGCGCCGCCAGCTTGGCGATAACCGGCGCGACGGCCGGCGTCAGCTCGTACAGCCAGGCGAACAGGTCCTTGAGCTTGCGGTAGCCGCACGCCTCGATCCACGCGGCGTACTCGCGAGGGTTGTGCGGCATGAGCAGCATCGAGTCGGTCTCGAAGCCGTCGATGAGCAGCCCAGCGCTCTCGTTCAGCGAGGGATTGAACGGGCCCCGCAGGCCGGTCCGGCCGCGACGGCGCGCCCACGTCTCCGCCTCGGCGAACAGCGACGCGGCTGCCGGCAGGTCGGCTGCCTCGAAGAAGCCGAACATCGCCACGTTGTCCTGGTGGGTCTCCCGGTGGAGGCGATCGTCAATCGCCGCGATGCGCCCAACCACGGCGCCGTCCCGCCAGGCCAGGAACAGTTCGGCGTCCGCGTGCGCGAAGAACGGATTGTGCCTCGGCG
>JBEQUD010000346.1:0-2868 GCA_040349235.1 Acidobacteriota bacterium | reverse complement strand
CGGCGGCACGCCGCGGACCTCATCCGGCTCATCGACGATCGTCGGGCGGCTGCCGAGGGCAAAGCGCTCGACATCATGCAGGCCGCGCCGCTCGAGCACAGCGCTGCCACCGTCGTCGGGGCGAGTGACGTATCGACAGCAGCGGGCGCGGGCATCGTTGTCCTCGCGGACGTGATGGGCGGCGGGGAGTGGCAGGGCGATGCGGGCGTGCGACGGCTCGAGCAGCTGAACGTCGTTGCGCCGCGGGCGCTGTTCGTGTGCGCCGGCGCCACCCAGCGCGAGCTCGTCGAGCGGGGGGCACGCGAACTGGGCCTGCTCCGCACCCGGATCGTCGGCTCCGCGGCCCACGCCCTGGCCGCCGCCGCCACGGCCCTCGTCGCGCTCGAGCTCGACGCGGCTCCGCGGGACGTCGCGCTCGCCGTCCTGGGCGTGCCCCCCGCCCACACCGTCATCGCCTGGGACGATGCGTCCGTCGGGGGCTTCGCGTTGACGCGCACGATGACGGAGTTGGCGCGCCGGCAGATCGAACGACGCCTGCAGGCGCTGTGGCCCATCGGGCCCTACGCGCTCGCGTCGGCGGCCGCGCTCGTCGTCGAGGCGCTGTCAGGCCGTTCGCGGCGGCTGCTGACGTGCTTCGTGGCGCCCGACAACAGCGACGGGACGCGAGTCCGCACCGCAGCCATGCCCGTAAGGCTCGGCCCGAGCGGCGTCGTGGACGTGCGCCTTCCGGAGCTGAGTGTCGCGGAACGCGTGGCCCTCGACAACGCGATGCTGCTTTAAGAGTGTGCCAGCGGCGACGGGGCCTCGGAAGCCGGGGGCATCGCGGCCCCCGGCGGGGCTATGTTCGGCCCGGCTATGTCCCGAGCAGCGGCCGGTGCAGGCTGAGGCCACCGGCGAAATCGGCGAGCTGCTTCCGTAGAATGAGGCGTCCGCGGTGCAGGCGGGACTTGAGCGTCTGGTCCTTCACCCGCAGCATCGCGCTGGCTTCCTCGGTGGACATGCCCTGGAGATCGCGGAGCACGACAGGCGCGCGGTAGATGGCGGGCAGCGCCAGGATGGCGCGCAAGATCCGCTGGCGGAGCTGCGACCGCAGAATACGCTCGTCGGCCATGTCGCTCAAGTCGGGAATCTGGTCCTGCACGGACGTCAGCTCCTCCTGATCGGAGGACTGGAGCCGGCGGTCTTCGTCCTGGGCGCGGCGGTAGCTGGCGGTCCGCACCCGCGACATGGCCGCGTTGAAGGTGATGCGATAGATCCAGGACGACAAGGCGGCATCGCCGCGGAACGAGCCGACGTTGCGGTACACCTTGTACAGCACGTCCTGCGTCACTTCCTCGGCGTCCTCTTTGTTGCGCACGTAGCGGAACGCGAGCTGAAAAATCTTTGAACCGTAAGCGGCCGACAGGTCGGCGAGCGCACGTTCGTCGCCTGCCTGGAGCCGTTCGAGAAGATTGCGGTCGGAAACGTCCTGCATTGGTGGCCTCGTGCTAGGAAAGAACACGCACGCGGCCGGAAATATTCCGACGCCGAAGATATCGCGCAACCGCCTTGTACTGTGTGTGTTAGCCTGGCGCGTCAGCGACCGGGTCGATTGCCAGGGCCCGGTCGAACACCTCGCAGAACCGCGCGACGATTCGCGCTTCGACCACCGCCCGGTCCACGCCGCGCCCGAGCAGCCGTTCGAGCGACGTGACGCCTTTATCCGCGATGCCGCACGGTACGATCAGCTTGAAATAGTCCAGGTCCGTCGCCGCGTTGAACGCAAACCCGTGGCTGGTGATCCAGCGTGCGATGCGGACGCCAATGGCGGCAAGCTTCTCGGAACCGACCCACACACCAGACAACCCCTCGACCCGCCCGCCCTCGATGCCGAAATCGGCCGCGGTGCGAATGAGCACCTCTTCGAGATCGCGCACGTAGCGGTGGACGTCGCGCCGGTCCGGATTGAGATCGATGATGGGATAGCCGACGATCTGCCCGGGGCCGTGATACGTGACGTCGCCGCCCCGCCCAGTCTCGTGCACGCCGACCCCTCGCTCGGCGAGCGCCGTGGCGCTGGCGAGAATGTGCGCGCGGCCTCCGTCGCCCCGCACCCCCAGTGTCAGCACATGCGGGTGCTCGACCAGGAGCAGCAGGTCGCCGACACGGCCCGCGCGGCGATCCTCGACGAGCGACCGCTGCAGGGCCAGCGCATCCGCATACGCCATGCGGCCAAGGCGGCGAACGGTCAGCGGACGCATGGGGAAGACCGAAGGACGACCCGCCGCCCTAGCGCGCCGCGGGCTCCCAGTTCTCGATCGCGCGCTTGATGTGCGACATGAACTCGTCGGCCACCGCGCCGTCGATCAGGCGGTGGTCGTAGCCGAGCGTCAGGTACGCCATGGTGCGGATGGCAATGGCGTCGTCGATCACCACCGGGCGCTTCTCGATGGTGCCAATGCCCAGAATGGCCACCTGGGGCTGGCTGATGATCGGCATGCCGAACAGCGCGCCGAACACGCCTGGATTGGTAATCGTGAACGTGCCGCCGGTGACGTCCTCGGGCTTGAGCTGCTTGGCCCGCGCGCGGCCGGCGAGGTCCACGACCGCCCGGCTCAGCCCCATCAGGTCCTGCGTGTCGGCCTTCTTGATGACGGGGACGATGAGCCCCCAATCGAGGGCCACGGCGATGCCGACGTTGACGTCCGGGTGATAGGCGACGTTGTCGCCGTCGAGCGACGCGTTCACGATGGGCACCGCCCGCAGGGCCTCGGCGACGGCCTTGATGATGAACGACATGAACGTCAGCTTCGCGCCGGCGCGCTCGAACTCGGCCTTGCTTGCATCGCGCACGCGCGCAACCCGCGAGAAGTTCACCTCGAACACGGT
>JBEQUD010000243.1:0-5285 GCA_040349235.1 Acidobacteriota bacterium | reverse complement strand
GAGCAGGACCGCGCTCTTCACCTGGGCGCTCGGGACGGCCGGCTGATAGGTGATCGGGTGCAGGTGCCCGCCGTGGACCGTCAGCGGAGCGTGGCCCTCGGTGGCCTCGATGCGCGCACCCATGCGCTCGAGCGGCTCGATGACCCGCTTCATGGGCCGGCGGGAGAGGGAAGCGTCGCCGACGAACGGCGTCGAGAACGCGTGGCCCGCGACGACGCCGGCCATGAGGCGCATCGTGGTGCCGGAGTTGCCGGCGTCGAGCGGCCCGTCCGGTGCCTGAAGCCGCCCGAGGCCGCGGCCGATGATGGCGAAGGCCCCCTCGCCGGTTTCGACGACCTCGACGCCGAGCTGCCGCACGCATGCGAGCGTGGAGCGGCAGTCCGCCCCTGGGGCGAAATGCGTGAGCGCGGACCGGCCGGTGGCGAGGGCCGCCAGCATCGCGTAGCGATGTGAAATAGACTTATCGCCAGGGACGCGCAGGCGTCCCTGGATGCGGCGGGCGGGCGAGATGACCACGGCGGGTGACGGCGGCATGTGACACGATTTTACGTCACGGCGCCGGGCGCACGAACAGACGGGCGGTTTTCCGGTCGGGCATGATGAGAAACGGCGATCAGAAGAAGGGCACTCAGATCGTGCGGCTCGAGTTCACCAGCACGTTCGACATGCTGGACCTGGTGCAGGTGGTGAGCGACCACGTGGCCTTGGTGGTGGGCCTCGACGAGGACGCGCAGCACTGGGTCGGCGTCGCCATTCGCGAATCCGTCATCAACGCCATCAAGCACGGGAACGGCCACGACGCCGGCAAGCACGTGGCCGTGGAGTTCGCGACGGCGGTCGCGGCCGGCGTCGCGGAATTGACCATTTGCGTGCGGGACGAGGGGGCGGGCTTCGATCCCTCGCGCCTCGCGAATCCGCTCGCGGAGGAGAACCTGTTGAAGGCGAGCGGCCGTGGGATCTTTCTGATTCGGAATTTCATGGATGACGTGCAGCTCGGACGCGCCCGCGGCGGCGGGATGGAAATCCGGATGACCAAGCGGGTGCAGGTGACCGGCGCCGGCGGCCGGCTGTCCTGAATGGCGTCCCCTTCACCGTTTCTCGCCACCGCCATCGAAGCCGTGCGCCGCGCGGGCGACTTGCAGATGGCACGTTTCGGCCGCGTGATGCGCGTCGAGAAGAAGGGCGAGATCGATCTCGTCACCGAGATCGATCTCGCGGTCGAGCGGATGTTCCGGGCCCTCGTCGCCGAGCGCTATCCCGACCACCAGGTGCTGGCCGAGGAAATGGGCGGACGCGCCGACGTGCCATCCGGACCCTGCTGGATCTTCGATCCCATTGACGGTACGACCAACTACGCGCACGGGATTCCCATCTTCTGCGCCTCGCTCGGTCTCGAAATTGACGGGGTGGCGCAGGTCGCCGCCGTTTACGACCCCAATCGTCAGGAGTTGTTCACGGCCGAACGGGGCGGGGGCGCCTATCTGAACGGCCAGCCGCTGCACGTGTCGAGCGCCTCGTCGCTGATGGACGCCGTGCTGGCCACGGGGTTTCCTTACGACGTCCATGCGCGCGTGCCGGAAATCGTCGGGCTTTTCGGTGCATTCGTCGGCCGCGCTCAGGCCGCGCGCCGGCTGGGGTCCGCCGCGCTGGACCTCTGCTACGTGGCCGCGGGACGCATGGACGGGTTCTGGGAGAGCGGTCTGAAGCCGTGGGACATTGCCGCGGGCGCCCTCCTCGTCCAGGAGGCCGGCGGGCGGATTACCGGCATGGGCGGCGAGCCCTTCCGTTCGCGTCACGGGCAGGTGCTGGCGACGAACGCGCACCTGCACGACGAAATGCTCGAGGTGATTCGCGTGTTCCGCGCCGGCCGTGCTCCCGAACGGACGCAGTGATACCCACGAGAGACACTCACGGCGCGCTCGCCGCCGTTTCCCGCCGGTTTCGGGCCCCTCGGTTGGCACCGCTCCTGCTTTAGCCACGGCAAAGGGGGCGTCACATGCGCCGATTACTACTTTCGTTGAGCGCCGTCGCGCTCGTGTCCGGATTCATCGCCACGCCGACGGCGTCGGCCCAGCAGTCGTTCAACTTCTACCTCGGCGGGTTCGTGCCGCGCCCGCTCGACGAACGAGGTACCACGAATCGCTTCGGCGTGAGCGATGACGTGCTCGTCGCCAACAGTGCGTTCCTGTCCACGTTCAACCGCAACAACGGCATCGACATCGGCAAATTCAACGGCGCCACCGTCGGGGGCGAATGGTTGTTCGGCATGGGCCGCAACTTCGAGGGCGGGCTCGGCCTCGGGTTCTATCAGCGCTCGGTCGCCACGTCATACAGCGACTTGGTCAACGCCAACGGGAGCGAGATCGCGCAGACACTGAAGTTGCGCATCGTGCCGTTCACGGCGACGTTCCGCTTCTTGCCGTTTGGCCACGACCAGCCCATTCAGCCGTACATCGGCGCAGGTGTCGGGGTGTACGGCTTCCGCTACAGCGAAGCCGGCCAGTTCGTGGATGGCGCCAACAACGTCTTCAGCGGGAACTTCGCCGGCAGCGGGAGCGCGGTCGGACCCGTCGTCGTGGGTGGTGTACGCATCCAGAGCGGCGTGGTGTCGCCGGGCTTCGAAATCCGCTACCAGTCCGCTGAAGGCAAGCTGCCGGCCGACCAGGATTTTGCCGGGTCCAAGATCGACCTGGGCGGCATGAACTACCTGTTCACGCTGAACATCAAGTTCTGACGAGCGCCGCGGCCCATTAGGACGGTCGTCCGTGCCGTCCGATGGTGCCAAACCCTGCCGCCGGGCTTGTCCGACGATAGAGGGCAAGCCCGGCACCTTCGCAGACGCGCGCATACCCGTCCAGGAAGTGGGCATCCTCGCGCGCGCGCCGTGCGAGCATGTCGCCCCCTTCGGCCTTCTCTTCCATCAACACCCATTCCGCGTACGTGCGCGGGCCCGTATCGACTGCGGCGAGCCAGATGTCGCCGTTGCCCTCGTGCAGGAAGTCGCGCAGGGCAAAGCCAGCCGTCGAGGTTTCCTGCATGTAGTGGCCCAGGGACCCCATGCTCGCCATGATGGTCTCGCCCGGTCGCCGCGCTGCCAGGCATGCGGTGACCGTGGCGCGCATCGGTGCGTTCGGTCGATCCCATTGCGCCTCGAGGACCATGGGCGCCGACGGGTCGAGCGGTCGCAATTCGTAGCCGACTACCGCCAGCAGCAGGAGTGCGGCAACAACCTTGGCGCGGGGGAGCAACCCCGCTGCGACGCCCGCGCCGACCGCTTCAATCGCGATGAGCGGCACCATGTACCGGATGCGGAACGGGTGGCCCTTGGTGAACGCCCACCATGGGACGGCCGCGGTCGCCGCAAGGGCGACGACCACCAGGCCCCGGGATGCGCGGACGCCCGCCATGCCGCCCAGGACGAGCGCGGCCAGGCCGATGGCCGCCGCGATGACGAGCAGGTACCCGCTGAGAAGGTGCAGGCCGTACCAAACCTCTTCGGCCGCCAGGGTGGGGTGCCCCAGGGCCTTGTTCTCGGGAACGAAGAAGCCGCTCGACACGAACCATTCCCCGACGACGACGCGACTGAACACCATGAACCCGACGACGGCCAGCGCGGGCGCGACCGCGACCACGGCGACATGCCGAAGAGCCGTCGCTGGCGCGGCCCCTTGCCGCCACAGCACCCAGGCCGCGGCGGCCAGGGCGGCGGCCGTGACGGGCCATGCCTCGTAGCGGGTGAGGCACGCGAGCGCGAACGCGCATCCCACGATGCGGGATGACGGGCCGCGAGATATTGATGGATGTTCCGCGGCGCCAACGGACGTCGTTGCCGCCGCGCCCGTCGTGTCGCACCAGCGGAGCAGCAGGGCGACCGCCAACAACGTCAGCGCCAGGAGGAGCGGCTCCGTCATCGGCGTCGCCTGGAGGTACAACACGTTCGGATTGGCGGCGAAGACCACCGCGCCGGCGAGCGCGGCGGCAGGGGCACTCGTCAGCTCGAGGATCATCCAGGTGATGCAGCCGACGGCGACCGCATACGCCGTGACGGAGATCGCCACACCGGACGCGCCCGTTCGATACCACGCGTCCACCTGCACGGGTAGGGCGTTCAGCAGGTGCGGCAGCGGCAGCCAGACGGCGCCGATCTGCTGCCAACCCGGTGTGATGCTGTCGAAGATACGGCGCGCGACGACGAGGTGGCCGCGCGCATCGTAGTGGCTGAGGGTGAGTCCGAGCCGGTGGTAATGGAGGGCGACGACCAGGCCGCCGGCCGCGGCGCCGACGGCCGCGAGCACCGCCAACGCCCACCACGCGGCGCTCCCGGTGCGCGGAGGTGACGAACTCGTCATCCGCTGAGTGTATCCGGGGTTCGACCGCCGGACGAAGCCGTGGCTTCGCCCGGCAGCGTCAGTAGCGATGGTTATCGCCGGTCGCGATGGTCGTCACGATGGTCGTCACGATCGTCGCGGTCGCTACGCCTCGGCTCGCGATGGTCGTCGCGCTGTCTGCCGCGATCCCACCGGTGGTCGTGCGACAGGTTGCCGCGGCCACCCTCCCATCGGCCAGGGAAGAACTGCCCTCCGACGTGGTAGGGCGCGACCCAATACGCCCCCTCGTACGGCGGACGTGTCCAGTAACCGTCGTGCCATTTGTAGCGCGCACCTTCCGGATACCAGTAGCCCTCCACCCACATGTACTCGGGGCTTGGCTGGGGTGGCACGCGATACGCGCGCGGTGCGGGCGGTTCGCCGATGCGGATGCCGAAGGAGATCTGTGCGTGCGCCGCCGACGCAGGGGCCAGGAGCACAGCAGCGAGAGCGAGTGTGGGAAGAAGTGTTCTCATAAGAAACCGTAGTGCAAGTGGTGCGCCAGCGTCGGTGTCCTGTTGCGCATGAGCCTTCCAGCGCGGCCGTGGCCACTCCTGCCGGGCGAAGGGACTGTCCTGATTTCCCGGCTGTGCTCAGCTAATATTCGGCCGAGCCATGATCATCCCTGCTCCGGCAGATCGCGTGACTGACGTGCCGCGGTGGACGCGGGTGCTCATGTTCCGCAGCTGCCGCATGCCGCAGTTCGAGGCCGCGTTGGCGCGCGTGCAGCGAGAGCACCCTGGCGTCGAAGTCGTCGCCCTGGCCCCGACGCGATTCCACGACGAACTGCGCGCGGCTGGCGTCGCGCTGGTCATCGAACAGCACTCGGCACGCCTCGGGGTCGCCAGCCTGGGCCTCCGCACCGTACGCCGGCTGCGAGCACTACGGCCCGACGCGGTCGTCATTCCAACGATGGAC
>JBEQUD010000320.1:0-14336 GCA_040349235.1 Acidobacteriota bacterium | reverse complement strand
CCACCTCGCCTTCGATCGCCACGGACCAGGGCGCGGGCTTCAGCGTCTTGGCGTACATCGCCGGCGAATCCTTGTCCGTCCCGAACTCGTAGAAGTTGTTGTAGGTCGTGATCTGCTGCCAGGTGTTCGGCGGCTCGGTGGTGCTGAGCGGGCTCTTCTTGACGTCGGCCAGCTTCGCGCCGTGCGGTGCTGGCGGCTGCGCGCTCGCGATCGCGCCCGAACCCAGGACACCAGCGGCGGCCAGCGCGGCCGTGCCGGCGGCGGCGCCCAGGAACTCGCGGCGGTTGACGTAGACCTTCTGGTCCGTGATCTCGGAGCTCGGGATGTCCGCGGGGCGCTTGATCAGCATAAGAGGGACTCGTTTCTCCTCGGATTATACGTCCGCGGGCACCACTCAGATTGGCGGCGTTTCAGCACATCCACTTGGGGGACGCCCAAACCGGGACACGCGTGGCTCAGCCGGCCGGAGCCGGCGCCCATGTTAGGCTCTGCGGCAGTGCCATGAACTTGGATGCCGCGTATCCCCAACTGGTTTCGCTGGCCGCCCACGAGCTCCGCACGCCGGCGAGCGTCATCACCGGCTACCTCCGGATGCTCGAGCGCGACGCCGAGTCCCCCTTGAACGAGCGGCAGCGAAAACTAGTCACGGAAGCGACCAAGTCCTGCGCGCGCCTGGTCGAGATCATCGCGGAAATGAGCGACGTGTCGAAGATGGACACCGGCCTCATCCGGATGGTGCCTGCCCCGCTGGACGTCTTTGCCCTGGTCGGCGAGGTCGTGACGGCGATGGCCCGGACCGATGGCCCCGCCGCACACCTGGGGCTGGGCGGCCGGAACGAGGGTGCGGCCACGGCGGGCGATGGCGCGCGCCTCCGGGTGGCCTTCGGCACGGTCTTCACGGCCATCGCGCGGGAAAAGCCCGACACGCGCGGCCTGGTGGTGGACCGCCGGATCGTCGTGGAGGACGGCCGCAACACGGCCGTTGTGGCGATCGCGGACCGGGCGCAGATCGACGAGGCCTTCGCCGCGCCCGCGGCGCCGTTCGACGAACACCGCGGCGGCCTGGGCCTTTCGTTGCCCATCGCGCGGCGCATCATCGAGGCGCATGGCGGGCGGTTGTGGTCGCCGTCGTCAGGCCGCGGAGCGGCGCTCGTCGCGCTGCCGCTCGCCGGCTGACGCGCGCCTGTCACGTCGCGTCGATCGCGCACGTCTGCTCGATCGCGCTTACTTGACGTCGCGCCAACTCTTGCCAGCCACGACCTGCCGCGCAAAACACGAGCGGGCGCGGGCATATGCATTGGCGAGCGTCCCGACCGACACCGGCTGCAGCAGCTCGCCGTCGGCGGGGCAAGGGGTCCGCGGCTCGACACGCGGGGCCGGCCGGTCGAGCGGCTCGCCGGGGATCGGGCGCTCGCCCGCGAAGTAGCTCGCCGCCCCTTCCCGCACCCACGCCGGGCGCCCCGCGAGCACGCTGTCGGCCATCAGGTGCACGAGCTCGTGGCGGATCGTGCGGTCCAGCACGCCGCGTTCGCGCAGCACCGCGAGCGGCAGCAGGTGCAGCTCGTCGCCAACGACGGCGCCGGCCGTGAACCACGCACGGCCCGTCGCCCGCTCGTAATCGTCCGTGGTCGGATGGAAGCGCAGCGTCACCCGGCCAGGCGACGGCATGCCGAGCAGCTGCGCCATGTCGTCCCGCGCCTGCACGACAGCCCGCGCGATGCTGACGCGCTCGCCCTCGTCGTCGTCAGGCAGCACCACGAGCACGTCGGTGGGTACCCGCGGCGTGACTATGTTCGTAGCCGCCGGGTTCGTAGCCGCCGGGCTCGGAGGCGCCGACTTCGGGGCCGCCGCGATCGAGGGCGGCGTGGGCGCCACCGGCGCCATCCGGGGACCGGCCGTCTCTATCGTCGTGCCAGGAAAATACTTGGCCAGAATGGCAGCGGCGGTCGCGCCGCGGGCGGCCATGTTCGTCGAGCCGATGACGCACATGCCCACGCCGTGCCCATAACCGTGGCCGGTGAACCGATAGGCACCCGACAGCACCTGCAGCTCGAAGGCGGCGCTCCTGATGTACTGCCAGCCGAGCGTCCGACCGACTGCGAGGCGCAGGTCCTGGCCGGAGATCTCGGTCGGCGTCAGACCGTCCACGGCAAGACGCGCCACGCGGCCAGATCTGTTGCGCGAGGCGACGCGGACGCCGCGCAGCCGATCGCCGCGAAAGCCGGCGGCCTTCAGCGCGCGCAGGAGATCTTCCTGCGCCAGCTCCGCTGACCAGCGCGGCCCGCCGGCACACGCGTCGTCGTCCATGATGGGCAGGTACGGCGGGTCGTCCGCCCCAGGCCAGACGTCGGAGGGGATTTCCGTCCGGCCGCCGCACGATGCGCTGTAGAACACGGTGGCGACGAGGCCGCCGTGCATCAGCACCTGCCCCGCCGTCGCGGCTGCCGCGCGCTCGGTGGCCGGCGTTGCCGGGCGGACGACCTGGCAATGTGTTTCGTCGCACAGGTCGAACCCATCAGCCCGGTGACGATCGCGGTTGGCCAGCGCGAACGTGCGGATGGCGACGGCGAGCGCCTCGAGCGCGGCGGGCGCGCTGTCCCGCGCGGCTTCGCCTGCGAGCACGCGGCCGATGTAGGTCTCGAGCGGAATCGTCTGGACGGTGTAGCCGCCGCCAGGTCGGGGCGTGCCGATTCGCAGCGCCGTCACGTCGGGGGCCAATCCGCCCTGGCGCGCCGACGAGACGAGGGCGCTGGTGCACAGCACGCCGACGAGCAGCAGCGCCCGCAGGCCGCGGCCGCGCGTCACTCGAGCCCCAGAAACGCGGCCGTCCCGTTCCAGATGGTCGGCAGGCTGGCGACGAGCTGATGGTCGTCATCGAGCAGCGTCAGCGCCACGTTCGGCCGGGCACGCGCAAAGGCCTCGACCGTGCGATGGTCCACGGATCGATCGTGCATGCCCTGGAAGATGATCGTCGGCTGCGCGAACTCGGCGTCGAACGGGTTGTAGCGCAGGCTGTCGTCGTAGAACGCGTAGTCGAGCATCCGCTCGGCGTTGTACGCGTAGTGAAAGAACGGCAGCTGGCCGCGCGTGCGCCACTCGTCGATCCGACCTGGCGGCAGGAGATGATGCCCTTCCTTGGCGAACATCACCGCCGGCGCGAGCAGGACCAGACGGCCCACGCGCGCACCGAACCGCGCCGCGGCGAGGACGGCCAGCGTCCCGCCCAGGCTCGAACCGATGAGGGTCGCCGGCCCGGGGCCTGACGCCGCCATCTCCGCGTCGAGGCGATCCAGCATGCGCGTGAAGGTCAGCGTGGAGAAGTCGGGTTCGTTGAAGTCGGGGCACTGCAGCCGGACGTCGTGCCGCCGAAACCGCTCCGCCAGATGCGCCGCCTTCGTGGATGCCGCCGACGAGGCGAATCCGTGGAGGTAGAAGACGGCCCCGGACATCAAATGAGCGTCTGGCAGCCGGGACGGCACCGGCACTTGATGAGTCCCTCGCCGTCGGTGTGGTAGTTGTACGACAGCTCCTCGCCTTTGCGGACCGTGCGCGACGCGCGGATCCAGATGACGCCGTCGGTGATCTGGATATAGCAGTTGGGACGGCAGGAATGATTGATGAAGCGGGCGTCGTTACCGCCGACCCCCGCGTCGATGACCGTCCGATTGGTCAGCTTGAAACACCAGATGTGCCCGCGCCGGATATAGCGGAGCTCGCGCTTGAGGCTTTCGCGGTTCGAAATTTTCTCGCCCGCGTAGTGGATGATCCGCTTGTTCTTCGGGATCGTCTCGGTCGCGTATACGCCCCAGCCATGAATCCTCGATCGCCGTCGCTCAATCATGGACCATAACGATAACACCACTGCTATAGTTGGAACACTATGCTCGGCGACATCCTGTCAGCGTGGGGACGCATCCTCAACGGGTACTCTCCGGTGCTCTCGATCGAAATCACGCGCGAGTGCCCGCTCCGTTGCCCAGGCTGCTACGCATACGGGGACGACCATCTCGGCGGCGAGCTGACGCTGCGCGAGGTGCGCGACCTCAAGGGCCAGGCGCTCATCGACGGCGTCGTCGCACTCGTGGACAAGCACCGGCCCCTGCACGTCTCCATCGTCGGCGGCGAACCGCTCGTCCGCTACCGCGAGCTGGACACGCTGCTGCCGCTCCTCACCGGCCGCGGCGTCTGGGTGCAGCTGGTCACGAGCGCCGTCCGCGAGATTCCGAAGGCGTGGGCCAAGCTGCCGCGCTTCTCGGTCGTCGTCTCCATCGACGGCCTGCAGCCCGAACACGACGCGCGGCGGACGCCGGCCACCTACGACCGCATCCTCGAGCACATCAAGGGCCAGCGCATCACGGTCCACTGCACCGTCACGCGCCAGCAGGTGAATCGGCCGGGCTACATCGACGAGTTCCTGCAGTTCTGGTCGGCTCGCGAGGAAGTGGCGAAGATATGGATCAGCTTGTACACGCCGCAGCGCGGAGAAATGTCGCCCGAACGCCTGCTGCCGGCCGATCGCGAACGGGTCGTCAAGGAACTCCTCACGTTGCGCCGCCACTACCCCAAGCTCGAGCTGCCTGAAGAGCTTCTCGAGGTCTACGCGAACCCTCCGGCGTCTCCCGAGGAGTGCATCTTCTCCAGAACGACGACGACCATCTCCGCGGACCTGACGACGAAGATCACCCCTTGCCAGTTCGGGGGAAATCCCGACTGCGAACAGTGCGGCTGCATGGCCTCGGCGGGCCTCGGCGCCGTGGGCCGGCACAACGTGCTCGGGCTGGTGCCCGTGGCCGCTATCTTCAACGGATCGTTGAAGATCGGCTCCTACATGCGCGGCCTTCGCCCAGTCGAGCCCCAGGCCTGATGCTATAATTTCAGGATCTTGCCCGCTCTCGCGACCGTCAGTCGCACTGCCCGTTCGGCCCGCGAATTCGTCCGCGGCCTCGCGCACACCGCGCATCCGCTGCTCGTGCAGATCGTCCCCATCCGCCGCTGCAACATCGATTGCGGCTACTGCAACGAGTACGACAAGGTGTCCGACCCGGTGCCGACCGCGGCCATGGAGCAGCGCATCGACAAGCTCGCGGCCCTCGGCACCGCGGTGGTGGCCTTCAGCGGCGGCGAGCCGATGCTCCACCCGGACCTCGACGCGCTCATCATGCGCATCAGAGCCCGCGGGATGATGGCGGGCCTCATCACCAACGGCTACTTCCTGGTGCCCAAGCGGATCCAGGCGCTCAACGCGGCGGGCCTCGATTTCCTGCAGATCAGCATCGACAACGTCGAGCCCGACGAAGTCTCCAAGAAGAGTTTGCGCGTGCTCGACAAGAAGCTGCAGGACCTGCATACGTACGCGACGTTCGACGTGAACATCAACTCGGTCGTGGGCGGCGGCATCAAGAACCCCGAGGACGCGCGCACCATCAACAACCGGGCGCGCGAGCTGGGCTTCTCCACATCGGTCGGCATCATCCACGACAGCTCGGGTGCGTTGAAGCCCCTCGGCGGCGCGGAGCGCAAGGTGTACGACGAGGTCTCGGCGGCCATCAACGGGCCGTGGCAGGTGCTGAAGAACCTGTACTCGGGGATTCGGGGCTTCCAGGAAAACCTGGCCGATGGGAAGCCGAACGAGTGGCGCTGCCGTGCCGGCGCACGGTATCTCTACGTGTGCGAGCAGGGCCTGGTCCACTACTGCTCGCAGCAGCGGGGCTACCCGGGCGTGCCGCTCGAGTCGTACACGACCGACGACATCCGCCGCGAGTTCTCGACCGAGAAATCCTGCGCGCCCTACTGCACGGTCGGCTGCGTCCACCGCGTCTCGACGATGGACTTCTGGCGCAGCCCGCAGCACGCCGCGGCCGGCCGCTGACCGGCGGCCGCCGGCCCTATCCTACCGTCCCGAAACGCGCACGCGCACCCCGCCGTTGAGCAGACGCGGCGACCCGATGGTCGTCGGCAGGGTGGCCACGTTGTAGACCGTGTCGAACATGTTCTGCACGCCGAAGAACACATCGACGTTCCGGGTGAGGGCCCTGGTCACACTGGCGTTGGCCACCGCGTAGCCGGGAAGCACACGCGTGTTCAGGTCGTCGTCGAACTGATCGCCGGTCGCTTGCACGTCAACGGCAATCGTCGCCAGCCGCGGGTTCACGTACGCAACCTGCACCGAGCCGCGGTTCCTCGAGACCTGGGGCAGCAGGTTGCCCACGATGGTGGGGTTCGTGCTGTTCTCCGTGACGGTCGCGTCGTCGTGCATGTAGCCGGCGGTCACGCGCCAGTCGCCCGTGCGGTACTCCACGTCGGCCTGGAAGCCGAGGATGCCCGTGCGCCCCACGTTCTGCCGCTGCACGCAGATCTGGCTGGCGCTCGGGGTGCACGATGCGCTCGCAGTCGGCAGCGTCGTCGGATCGAACTTCGTCGTGATGGTCGTGTTCGTCACAGGGTTGCGCACGCGGTTGTCGAACACCGTCGCGCGCACGGTCACATGCTTTCCGGCGGTGACGTTGACGCCGCCTTCCCACCCGACGAGCCGCTCGGGCACGAGCGCGTAGTTGGCGAAGGTCGCCGTGGTGCCCTTCCTGAACTGGCGATACAGCTCGTTCAGGGTCGGCGCGCGGAACCCGGAGTTGACATCGCCCCAGATGTTGATGCGATCGGTCAGCTGATAGATGGCCGCCGCGCGCGGCGTCGCCACCGTCTGCGTCTGCCCGGGCAGGCTCGGGTTGTTGTTGATAGTGGGGGCGCCGAGGACGCCTCCTGCGACGACGTTCTCGAGGTTGTGCGCGTCGTCGTTGTTCCAGTGGTCGAGTCGTACGCCCACGGTCACGGTCAGCTTCGACAGCGGCCGGATGATGTCCTGGAAGAAGACACCGGCGCTCTGCTGTGTGCCGCCCGAGACACGGTGCAGCACGACGCTCGTGCCGGTGGCCGCGTCGAGGCCGTCCTCCTGGCTCTCGCCCTTGACCCAGTGCCAGTCCGTCCCCGCGGTCACAAAGTGCATCCGGCCGAGCCCGCGCGACCACTGCACCATGCCGCCGAAGTCCTTGGCGGGCACGGTCTGGTTGAGCGTGACGCGGGCCACGCTGCGCGCGATGGCGGCAGCCGGCACGGCGAGGAAGTTGCTGTGGAACGTCTCGACGTTGCCGAAGAGATTCGCCTGCAGGTCGCTCGAGTCGGGCAGCTCGATGCGCGTGCCGCCGTTGACGAACTTCCACGTCGTGTCGTTGGCCTCCTCGGTAAACGGCGCGACCGTGCTCAGCTTGCCGTTGTCGCGGGTCTCGTGGAAGTAGCCCGTGCGCAGGAACGTGTTCATCCGCGAGGTGGGCGTGTAGTCCAGCTTCGCGTTGATGTTGCGGAAGTTGGCCGTGGCGTTGTTGTCCACCGGCCCCCGCTCGGCCGCGGCGACGATGGGAAAGCCGTCCGTGCTGTAGGCGCTCCCCTCGACGACCACGCCGAGCTTGCCCCAGAGCTCGCTCCCGAAGAAGTCCAGCTTCGGGCTGCGGCGATTGCCGTACTGCACCTTCGCGTCGAGCGTCCGGGCCGCTGCGCGGCTCGACAGGATGTTGATGACGCCCCCCATTGCGTAGTTGCCGTAGAGGCTCGAGCTCGGGCCGTTGACGACCTCGATGCGATCGACGCTCTCGAGCGGCACCCGCGTCCAGTACACCCATCCGCCGAACGGGTCGTTCTGGGGAATGCCGTCGGCCATCACGAGGGTCCGGCTGACGCCGCTCGGCCCGATCCCACGGAGCGACACGCCCTGCGAGGTGGGATGCGAGGACAGGCTGCTGGCGCGCGTGAACAGGCTGAACGTCGGAATCTGCCGGAGGATGTCGTCGGCGACCACCGCCGGAGACGCCTTGACGGCCGCGCGGTCGAGAACGCTCACGCTGGCCGGCACGTCGCCCAGGCGCTGCTCGCTGCGCGTGGCGGTCACCGTGACGTTCTCGAGCACCGCCGCGGGCGCCAGCACGATGTCGAGCGGCGCCGACGCGGACACCGGCTGCTCCTTGACGGCAAAGCCGGGCGCGCGCACGACGATCGTCGAGCTCCCTGAGGGCCCCGTGTCGAAGCGGAAGGTGCCGTCGGCGGCGGTCACCGTGCGCTGCTCGGTGCCAGCGTCCGTGCGGAGCACGACGGTGGCCCCAGAAACCATTCCACCGCTCACATCGCGCACGGTGCCGGCAATCGGGCCGCCGTCGGCCACGAACAGGAACGCTGCAAGAAACCAGGCAATCATGGGGGCCGATTATAGCGGGAAGGCTAGCCTTTGACGACGAACCCTTTCTTCTGGAGGAGCTCGCGGACGCGGTCCCGCTGCTCGCCCTGCAGTTCGATCGTGGCGTCCACGACGGCGCCGCCCGTGCCGCAGGCGCGCTTCAGCTCCTGGCTCAAGTCCTTGAGGAACGCGGCGTTGTTCGGCAGGCCGTCTACGACCGTCACGGTCTTGCCGCCGCGGCCCTTCTTCTCCATCCGCAGCTTGGCGACGACCCTCGCCGGAAGGGACTCGGTCGCCAGACGGGTGCTGCACTGGCAGTTGGCGGACGGCCAGCCGCAATCCGGGCACATCCGGCCCGCGCCCGTCGAGTACACGACCCGCCCCTCGCGCCGATCCATCGCCATGCCCTGATCATGCGTGACCAGCGCGCGCGCGGCAAGCCGCCGGGTGTTCTACGATGGGCGGTCGTGCCTGATACGCCTCGAACGCTGACCGCCGACCGCGGCGATGCCGGGCGCCGGCTCGACCTCGTCCTGCGGCGGCATCTGACCGATGTCCACGCGGCGTCCCGGACGCGCGTCCAGGCGTGGATCGAAGGCGGCCTGGTCGCTGTCAACGGTACGCCCGTACGCCGCGTCGCGGCGCGGGTCGCGCTCGGAGCCGTCGTCAGCGTCAGGCTGCCGGGTGGCGTGTCGGCGCCGTCCATGGCGGCAGACGACGCGGCTATCGACGTCCTGCACGAAGACGACCATCTGCTGGTCGTGAACAAGCTGGCGGGCGTGGTCGTCCACCCGACTTACAAGCACGTGCAGGGCACGTTGATGAACGCGCTCCTGGGCTATGCGCGCCACTGGGCGCCCGGCGAGCGCCCCTCGCTCCTCGGTCGTCTCGACAAGCTGACGTCAGGCCTCGTGGTCGTCGCCAAGAGCGCCGCCGCGCACACGGCGTTGCAGCGCACGCTGGCCTCCGGCGAGAGCGACAAGGACTATCTCGCTCTCGTGTATGGACGGGTGAACGTCGCGCGGGGACGCATCGACCTCCCGCTCGGCCGCGACGTCGGAGACCGTCGCAGGGTCGTGGTCGCGGACACAGGGTCGCCAAGCGTGACGCTCTTCGAGCGCATCGGACGCGTGCCCGCTCCGCGCGTGGGCCTCTCGCTGCTCCGCTGCCGGCTGGTCACGGGCCGCACGCACCAGATTCGCGTGCACCTCGCGGCGCGCGGGTGGCCGATCGTCGGCGATCCTGTCTACGGAAGCCCGCGCGAGCCGCGCGTGGACGCCCGCGAACTGGCAGCCGCGCTGGCGGGATTCCCACGACAGGCCCTGCACGCCTGGCGCGTCGGGTTCGTCCACCCGTGGAGCCGCCAGCATCTCGTCGTGGAAGCGCCTGTACCCGCCGACATGGCGGCCCTGCTCGAGGCGTCCGGGCTCGCGGCGGGCCTGACGGCCGCGCGGACGCGGCCTACGGTGAGCGCCCCGGTTCGTCGGCGAGGGGCATGACGCTCACGCCCACGTGCAGGACGTGCTCCGCGCCGCCGAGCACGACCCCGCGCAGCGGGCTCACGTCGCCGTAGTCGCGCCCCCACGCCATCGTGATGTGCCGCGCATCGGGCACCACATCGTTGGTCGGATCGAGATCCACCCACACGTCCCGCGCGCAGCGGACCGAGACCCAGGCGTGCGAGGCGTCCGCGCCGACCAGCCGCGGCTGGCCCGGCGGCGGGTCCGTCAGCAGATAGCCGCTGACATACCGCGCGGGCAGCCCAAGGGAGCGGAGACAGGCGATCTGCAGGTGCGCGAAGTCCTGGCACACACCGCGGCGCTCGGCGAGCACGCGGGTCACGGGTGTCGTGATCGAGGTGGCGCCCGGGTCGAAACGGAACTCGTGATGGATCCGGTGCATCAGCGCCAGCGCCCCAGCCAGAATCGGCATCCGCGGCGTGAAGACGTCGCGCATGAAGATTTCGACCTCGGGGGCGAGCAGCACGTACGGCGACGGATAGCTGAACTGCGCGGCGGGATCGTACCGCGCACCCCGGCGGTAGACGAGTTCGTCCCGCACGTCTTCCCAGGCCGGCGTCGAATACGGATCTACCTGGGACTTCGCCGGAAAAACCTCGACGACGCTTCGGCTCATCACCTCCAGCTCGGCGTACCGCGTGAGCATGGTGAACTCGCTGACGGCGTTGCCGAAGAAATCGATGCGCTCGGTGGCGTAAGAGGGCTGGGGTTCGATCTCGAGCTCGTGCGAGCAAAGGCGCTGCCGCGGCAGGGTCCGGGGCGTGAGGCACGCCACGTGCTGCGACGTCAGCGTCCGCCCCGCGTGGACGTACCGCGTCTGGTGTTCGACCCGATAACGGCGGCCCTTCATCAGAACGTGGCCGTCGCGTGCGGCAATTCGTAGACGTGGCTGAAGTACTGCAGTGTCAGCGCGTCCGAGATGCCCAGGGCCAGCCCGTGGAAGGCGCCGAATAGCTCGGCCGGCGTCTCCACCCCGCCAAACAGGCCGCCTTGCTTGACGTCGAAATCCGCGCAGGCGCGGCGCACGCGGTCGATCTGGGTCAGGACCTCGGCCAGATCGCCGTCTGGCAGGAGACGCAGGTGTTTGTCGAGTTTGGCGACCTGGAAGAGGGCCGATCGGGGATTGTGCGCGTCGAGGACGAGCAGATCGACCACCGCGGGCCACTCCGGGGCCCGCATGTGCCGCGACCGGTACGTGATGCGGCTGTCCGACAGGTCGAGCAGCCAGTCGAGCACACGCGGATCCGAAGAGGACTGCTCCTCGAGGACATCCTCCATCGTTGACACGATGAACGACAGGCGTTCGAGGTGGCGGCCGATGCTGAGGAACCGCCAGCCGTCGTTGCGCGTCATGTGCGCCATCTCGAGACCGGCCACGGCGACGAGGGCGATGATGGTCTGGTCGATGACGTCGAGCGCGTCGTCGAGGCCGGCCTCGCCGTCGGGCGGCTCGACGATGGACTGCGACAATCGGCTGAGCAGCCGCCAGTTGTCCGAGGACAGGCGGTCGCGCACCGCCCCCGCTACGCGGACGGTCTGCTCGACGTTGAAGCCCAGGCTGTGCCGGGTCTGCCTGTCGAAGAGCCCGGTGATGAGCGCGCGTTCGACCGCGGCGCTCGATTCGTCGGCGCTCGCCGGCGCGTCGTCCACAGGCTCGAGCAGTTCCTGACGGCGGCAGGTGCGGAGCAGCGAGGCCCGCCAGTCGCTCGTTTCCGCACCGGGGTCGGCCAGGCGGGTCAGGACGGCCCGGAGCAGGCGCGCGCAGGTCTCGCTCCGCTCGGCGTAGCGTCCCAGCCAGAAGAGGTGCTCGGCGGCGCGGCTCGATGTCGTCTGCGTGCCGTGCGGCTCCTCGTCACCGCGGCTGCGCCGCTCGGGGCGAGGGCCCGCGTCGGCGTTGCGCGCCGACATGACCCAGATGTCCTTACTGCCGCCGCCCCGCTGGCTCGACACGACCTGGCGGTCGGCGCCAGCGACGCGCAGCAGGCCGCCCGGCATCACCTGATAGTCGCCCGCGTGATCCGCGCAGAGAAACACGCGCAGCATCAGGGCGCGGCTCTCGAGTGCGCCGCCCTCCCAGACGGGCGCGTGCGAGAGCGGCAGGTACTCTTCGACCACGTACGGCGCGGGGTTGGTGGCCAGCCGCGTCACCCACTCCTGGTGGCCCACCGCGTCCACGCCGGCGAGGAACACCGGCTCCATGGGCCCGTCGGGAAACGCGGGTTTCACGACGCCCGTGTCGAGCCGCTGCTGCGCATCGCGCAGGGCCGCGGCCTCGCCGCACCACCAGGTCGCGAGCGAGGGCGTCTGAATCCGTTCCTGCAGCAGCCGCTCGCAGACACCGGGCAGGAACGCGAACAGCGCCGGCGACTCGAGCACGCCCATCCCGAACGCGTTGGCGACGAGCACGTGCCCCGCCCGCCACGCATCGACGAGCCCCGCGACGCCCAGTGTCGAATCGGAACGCAGTTCGAGCGGATCGCAGTAGTCGTCGTCCAAACGCCGCAGGATCCCGTGGACCCGGCGGAGGCCGGAGACCGTCTTCAGGAAGACACCGCTGTGCCGCACGGTGAGGTCCCCTCCCTCGACCAGCGGAAACCCGAGCTGTCGGGCCAGGTAGGCATGCTCGAAGTACGTCTCGTTGTAGGGGCCTGGCGTCAGCAGGACCACATGCGGGGTGCCCTGCTCGCAGGGTGCCGCAGCCAGCAGCGTTGACCGCAGCGTATCGAAAAACGGCGCAACGGGCTGCACGTGCAGGCCCCGGAAGGCATCGAGAAACAGCCGCGAGAGCGTCGTGCGGTTTTCGAGCGCGTATCCCGCGCCCGACGGCGCCTGCGTCCGCGTGCCGACCACGCACCATCGGCCGTCCGGGCCGCGCGCCAGGTCGAACGCCACGAAGTGGAGGAACACGCCGCCCGCGGGCGTGACGCCGTGGCAGGGCCGGAGGAAGCCGGGATGCCTGAATACCAACGCCGGCGGAATGAGTCCCTCCTCGAGCAGGCGCTGCGGGCCGTACAGGTCCGCGGCCACCGCATTCAAGAGCCGCGCACGCTGGCGAAGGCCACGCGCGAGGGGCTCCCACTCCTCAGCCTCGACGATGAGCGGGAGGACGTCGAGCGTCCACGGCCGGCTGGGCCCATCGGCGGCCGCGTAGACGTTGTAGGTGATGCCGTTCTCGTGGATCTGTCGCGCGATGCGCGCCTGCGCGCGGTCGAGCGCGGCGGGCGTCAGGTCGCCCGCATGCGCCGTGAACTGCCGCCACGGCTCGCGCAAGCTGCCGTCAGCGGCCCGGAGTTCGTCGAAATGCCCGGCGGGCAGCGTATAGGCCGAGAGAAAGGCGTCGAGACCGTGCTCGGCCGTGGTGTCCTTCATGCGGTTCGTAAGTCAAGCGTATATGGAAACTCCCGGCTTCGCGATGCCTCGCCGACCGACAGTGGACCCGGCGTGTGCGCCAAGCGCGTAAATCTCGACAATCGCCGGCTCTCGGCTTCGTAACCATTGACGGGGAACACGTCGTAGCCGCGGCCCCCCGGATGCGACACGTGGTACTGGCACCCCGCGATCGACTGCCCCATCCATGTGTCGATGATGTCGAAGGTCAACGGCGCGTGCACGGGGATGGTCGGGTGCAGGCAGGAGGGCGGCTGCCACGCGCGATACCGCACCCCGGCCACGAACTCGCCGTTGCGGCCAGTCGGCTGCAGGGGCAGCGGTCGTCCGTTGCACGCAACCACGAACCGATCGGTCGTGGCCCCGGTCACGAGCACCTCGAGCCGCTCGACCGACGAATCCACGTAGCGCGCCGTGCCGCCGGAGGCGTTCTCTTCGCCGAGGACGTGCCAGGGCTCGAGCGCCTGGCGGAGCGTCAACTGCACACCGTTGGCGGCGACGTCCCCGACGATTGGGAAGCGGAACTCGCGGTGCGGCGCAAACCAGCTGTCCTCGAAGGCGTAGCCCTCGCGACGCAGCTCTTCGAGCACGTCCTTGAAGTCGAGCCAGACGAAGAACGGCAGCATGAACCGATCGTGCACGGCCGTGCCCCATCGCACGAGGTTTGCCGTGTAGGGACGGCGCCAGAAGCGGGCGATGAGCGCGCGAATCAGCAACTGCTGGGCGAGGCTCATCCTCGGATGCGGCGGCATCTCGAACGCGCGCAGTTCGAGCAAGCCGCGGCGGCCGCTCGACGTGTCGGGCGAATACATCTTGTCGATGCAGAACTCCGCGCGGTGGGTGTTGCCGCCGACGTCCACGAGCAGATGCCGCAGCAGACGATCGACGAGCCAGGCCGGCGCCGACTCACTGGGTTGCGGCATGCGCGAAAACGCGATCTCCAGCTCGTAGACGCTGTCGTGCCTGGCTTCGTCAACACGCGGCGCCTGGCTCGTCGGCCCCAGAAACAGCCCGGAAAACAGATAGGAGAGCGAAGGGTGATTGTGCCAGTAGGCGACGAGACTGCGCAGCAGATCCGGCCGGCGCAGGAACGGGCTGTCGAGGGCGGTCGCGGCCCCGAGGACGAAGTGGTTGCCGCCGCCCGTCCCGGTGTGGCGGCCATCGAGCATGAACTTCTCCGCCGTCAGCCCCACCTGGTGCGCTTCGTCATA
>JBEQUD010000308.1:0-2728 GCA_040349235.1 Acidobacteriota bacterium | reverse complement strand
TGACTGCGACTACTTTGAGGAACTCGAAGAAGGAATGTAGGAACCGGCGCCCGGGTTCAGCGCGCGCCGATCGTCAGAAGGACTTCCTTGCGAAGGGTATCCTCGAACTCCTCGAAGGCCAGCGCGGATTCGCACTCGTCGCACAGCACCTCGAGCACCGCCGGACGGCTTTCTTCGGTCACTTCGACGCGGCCACCTTCGACATTTACCACATGCATTTGCAGCGTTTTGACCAGAAAATTCCGGTCATTGCCGCAGCTCGGACAGGTCAACGTCACGTACTACTCCCCGCCCCAGTCAAGGGGCGACAACTGCTCTGAGCCTTCGATTCTATGAAATGGTTGGGCCCGAGCGCAATGTAAAATCCATGGACATGACCCCAATACCGGTCTCCTACCAGATACATAGCGAAGCACGCGGCCCCCACTGGATCGCCTGGATCAGCTTGGACGGTGCCAACAAACCCCATCAGTCCGTCGTGCTCATCGGGGCGTCCCAGCCCGAGGCCGAGGACCGCGCCCGCGCGTGGGCCGAACGAACTCGCCAGCCGTAGACGCCTGCAGTCTTAGACGTCGCCGCGGGGTGTCTGGCCCCCCGCCGGCGTATGAATTCGATGGGCCGCACCAGCTGATGGGGTCCATTCCAACCCGTCAAGGCTGCTGGCGTGCGCGAACAGCGCGACGAGCGATCGGGGCAGCACCTCGCCGAGGCTGCCACGCGTGGTGCGACAGACGCCGTTGGCCATGGTTGCACACAGATAGAGCCGGTCCCTGGCCCGCGTCAGCGCGACGTAGAGCAGGCGCTTGGTCTCTTCCCGCTCGCGCGCCTGCGCGTCCTCGTCGCGCTCCGATTGATAGTCCGCGATCGACACCGCAGGCTCATCCACGGCGTCGAATCCGACGCGGATGGGCGCGCGCGCGTTGCCAGTGCCGCGTCCCATGTTGACGATGAAGACGATGGGGAACTCGAGGCCCTTGGCCGCGTGCACCGTCATCAGATTGACAGCATCGACGGCATCGATAGCCGCGTTCGATTCGTCGCCGACCGCGAGGCGATCGAGGTGCTCCGCAGTGCGGCCGAGCGTCGCGTACCCGCGGTTCTGGATGCGGCGCACCATCCCGCGCAGCTTCTTGAGATTTTCCCGGGCCTGGAGCCGCCGGGGGCCCCGCAGTTCCCATACATAGGCCGTCTCACGCAAGATCTCGTCGAGCAGCTCGGCTGGCGTCACGCGATCGACGCGCTCGAGCCAGCTCGGCATACAGGCACGGACGCGGCCGAGGACAACCTGGTCTTCTGCGCCGAGTCCAGCCATCGCGGGCGGGTCGGCTGGTGCGACGAGCGCGGCGGCCAGGTCGGGCGCCAGGCGTGCGAGCCCTTCGTCCGAAAGCCGGACGAGTCGGGACCGCAGCAGCGCTGCCGCGCGCAAATCGGACGTCGGCTCGGCCAGAAACCGCAGAAGCGCCACCGTGTCCTGGACTTCGGCGGCCTCGAAGAACCCCAGGCCCTTGTAGACGTAGGTCGGCACGCCGCGCCGCTCGAGGGCGGACTCGAACTCGCGATGGCTTTCGCGCGACCGGAACAGGATGCCGACATCCGCCGGCTTGGCCGGTCGCCGGAGTCCCGTCTGTCGATCCCGGATGGTGCCCGACGCCAAAAGGCGCACGATCTCCTCGGCCACGGCGCTGGCCGTCGCTCCCACCGTGTCCCCAGCAATGATGCCCACGGGCGCTTCGCGCTCGACCGGGCTCGCTTCGGCTGGCGGGGCCGTCGCCTCAGGTGGTTGCGGCGCAAGAGCGTCCTGAGGGAAGCGGTCCTGCGCGTCGTACCGGAACCGATCCTTTCTGGCCGCAGTGAGGGCGCCCTCCGCGCGCTCGACCTCGTCGAATACATCGTTGACGAACGCCTGAAGGGGCGGGACCGCGCGGAAGCTGACCGAGATCGCCTGGCGCGGCTGCCCGTCCGGCCGCAGCGCCTCGATGAAGCGGGCGGCGTCCTCGAGCACCGCGACCTCCGCGTCACGGAAACCGTAGATCGACTGCTTCCGGTCGCCAACGACGAAAATCGACGGCCGCAGCGCGCCGCCCGGCGCACCGAGCCCTTCGCCCCAACTGCGCACCAGCTGCGCCACAAGTTCCCACTGCGCGCGGCTCGTGTCCTGGAACTCGTCCACGAGCACGTGGTGATAGCGCATTTCGAGCCGGTACCGGCTTCGGGCGAACTCGTCCATCTGCCGGAGCAGAAAGAGCGCGCGCTCGAGGACACCGGAGAAGTCGAGGAGCCCGTGCTCGTCCAGGGTGTTCTGGTAGGTCGTCAACGCCACGGCGAACACGCGCCAGACCCCGCGCGACAGCACGACGTTGAGATCCCGCCGGAAGGCGCGGACGATGTCTGCGATCGCGGGTGCCAATACGGCGGCACGCTCGCGGTGCCGCTTCCAGGCGGCTGCCGTGGCGCAGTCCTCGGCGGTGAAGCCGGTTCCCGCGAAGCCGCGCTTGCGCGGCTCGCCCTGTTGCGTCAGGAAGTACCCTCGCACCCGATCGATGAGCGCGCGCAACGCGGCCTGCCCCTCAGCGGCTGCGCCCTGTCCGGCGTCAGTTGACGCCGGGCTACCCGCCGGACCCGCCGCGGACGCGGCGGCCCGAATCTCGCGCGAGAGCATGACGAACGACGGATGGTGGACCGGCCCGTCGGCGAGAAACGCATCGAGGCCCCCGTCAACGCCGACGAA
>JBEQUD010000298.1:0-15408 GCA_040349235.1 Acidobacteriota bacterium | reverse complement strand
TCGTCCCCTTCGTCGCCGGCGCGGGCCAGATGCCGTCGCACGCCTTTGGGCTCTACAATCTCGTCGGTGCCGCGGGCTGGGTGGGCCTGTGCGTCGGGGCGGGACTCGTGTTCGGGAACGTGCCGCTCGTCAAGCAGAACTTCTCGCTCGTGACGATCGGCATCGTCTGCGTGTCGCTCCTGCCGGTGGTGTTCGAGTTCGTCGCGCGGCGCCGCCGCGCGACCTGACGCGCGCGGGCCACTCAGCCCGGCCGCGTCTGGTCGATCACCCAGGCCAGGTACGCGTCGCTTCCCTCGTTGACGTGCAGCACCAGCACCTCGGGCAGTTCGTAGGAATGCAGCGTGCCGAGCCGCGTCTTCAGGGCCTCCACGCGGTCGAGGGCCGTCTTGATGACCAGCTGGCGTTCGACCGCCCGTTCGACCACACCGCGCCAGCGGTAGATCGACGTCATCGGGCCGTGCACGTTGACGCACGCGGCCAGCCGCTCCTCGACGAGCGTATGGGCCCACGCTTCCGCGCGGTCGTCATCCGGCGCCGTGACCAGCACGATCGCGATCGCGCGGCTCATCTGGAGGCCGCAACCGCTGCTGCGCGGCGTAATTGGAGGGCTTGTACCGCGCCCGCCTGTGTTGTAATGTGCTGACGCGTGGCCAAGACAGACGGGGCTTCCCCACCGCGAAAACGCAAGACCCAGTCGCCTCGATCGCCGCGCCAGCGACGGCGGGTCGTCAGGCTGTTATTGCTCTTCTTCGCGTCGATCATCGTCGTGGATGGCCTCGTGGGCGACCGCGGGCTGCTCGCGATGGTCCGCGCGCGGCGCGAATACGAGACGGTCGCGGCGAGCGTGGCGCGCCAGCGCGCGGAAAACGCCCGGCTCCGCGAACAGGTCCGCCGGCTGAACGACGACCCGCTCGCCATCGAGGAAATCGCCCGCCGGAATCTGGGCCTCATCAAGCGCGGCGAGAAAATCTTCATCATCAAGGACGCCCCCTCGGCCAAGCCGTAGCCGCCCGTGCGGCTCCGGCCCGCTGCCGCCAGCGCCGCACCGCGACGATCGTCCACGCAATCTCCACCAGCCCGAAGGGCCAGGCCCCCTGCAGGAATCCGTAGGCCGACGAGGCCAGACATCCGCCCGCGAACGCCAGGACGAACCCCGACGATCGATCCTCCAGCGCGTAGAACACGAGGGTCGCGGTCACCGCGACCAGCCCGAAGAAATTCAGCATGGCCCCCTCACGCCCGGTCGTCCTTCTCGAGAAACAGCATCACGGTGGTGAAGACCGAGTCCCCCATCCGCACGACCATGTGCGGCGTCTGGTGGGGGTTTCCATAGAGATTGATGGGCACGTACTCGTAGCGGGCATAGACATGCTCGTCCACGGGCGCGACGGGACGCAGCCCGGGACGACTGGCCAGGAGCCGGATCTCGTCCGGGGTGAACACTTCCTCGTGCGGCGGCCCGGACAGCAGGTACTCGGTCGCGACCACGAGGAGGCCCCCCGGCTTGACCACGCGCGCCATCTCGTCCACCGCCGCCACGGCGCCGGCCAGGCCGCCGAAGTGCTCGATGGAAGAGAGCGAGTAGGCCACGTCGAAGGTGTCCGCACGGAAGGCCAGGTGCAGGCCGTCCATCCGGAGAAACCGCAGGCGCTCGGTGCGGTAGGGAAACGGCGCGTAGTCCTCGGGGCGCCGCAACACCGACGGATCCCCTTCCTGGGACTGGACCGACTGCCAGTTGCCCTCGTACAGGTCCGTCGCGACCACTGCCCGCACGCGATTGGCCAGCCAGTACAACGGCGATTCGTGGCCGGCCCCGACGCTCAGCACCATCGCGTCGTCGCGGACGCGGTTGAGCCGTGACAAGCCGTACACCAGCTGCGTGAACTCGTAGCTCTTGCGGTGCATGGAGAGCTTATGGTCCGGCAGCACCACCAGGTCCCGGAGCAGCCTCATCCACTCGGGGTTGTCCCACTTGGCCGGATTCGCCAGCTCGCAGAGCTGCGTGTCGCGGGGGACGAAACCGCCCTCGGGGGAAATCTCCGCGTAGCGGCGCTCGAATTCCGAGGAGAGCAGCAACGAGCCGACGACCTGAGCCCGGCTCGCGCCGGCGCCGAGTTCCCTCAGCAGGCCCGCCGCGCCGACCGTATCCGGATCGCGGCCGAGCACACACCGATACGTCTCGGCAATGAAGGACTCGTCCCGGCCACAGCCGCGGAGCCCCGCCTCGAGCACCGCCAGATCGCGATGGTGTTCGGGGTGGCCGCTCGTCCAGCCCTGATAGATCAGGCGGAATTCTGGCGACGCAATCAGGCGCGCGTGGAAGGCGCCGGGGGCCGCGGGATCGAACGTGCGGGTCTGGTCGCGGCGTTCCATCGGGGCGATGGCGCGCCCGAGCAGTAACCAGAAGGCCTTGGCGATCTGGTCGGCCTCGATCGACTCGGGCATATCGCGAAATTGTACCTTCGGCACCTTCGCGGCGCTTGCCTGGGGATTGAGCGGCACGATGTTGTCATCGCGCAGCCGCGCGGCCGTTCCATGGAATCAGGCGTGAAGGCCATGCAACGGTGGCTGTGGAACGCGACGACGTCGTCGAGGGGTCGGTTAGGGTTCGGAGACGAACGCCCAGAGGCTGACGGCCGTGGTCGCCACCCCGAGCAGCGAGGCCGAGATGGCCGAGAAGCCCATGTTGAGGGCCCCCCCGCCCACGCCAACGACCAGGGCAACCACCACCGCGATGAAACCCGGAGGAAGTGACAATCCCGATATCCCAGCGCTCATAGCCGTGCTCCTTCAGATACCGATCCGGCAGGTAAGCGGCTCGCCGGAGCTATATCCAGGATTGTCGGCACGGTCGGGGGCGAGCTTTAGCGCGGGCGCCCAAGAAATCGGTCAGGAGGGTTCGGCGCCCAGGCTGACCGTGAAGAGATGGCCGCAGTGATCGCAGCGATACCAGTCATCCTTGGAGTACTGACGCATCGCCCGGATGCGATCGACCCAGCGGCTGGGACAACGGGGGCATTCGGTCGGAACAGGGTCCGGACGCCGGCGGGCGGCGACGGTCTGCATGCCGTATGCGGAATGTGGCTGGTCCATGGAAGCCCTCCTGATCTGTGCCTGTCGAACCCACTGTATGAGTAACGCGTGACGGGACCGTGTCGAACGCGTCACCCGCGGGAAAACTCTTGCCGGGGTCGTCGCACATCCGACACCGGCGTCGCCGAACCGTCCTGGCTTCTTCCGGGCTCGCGGCCGATCTTCGCGTCTTTTCGCGTAGCTCCTCGAGGGAACGTTTCTTGGTTTCAGAAAGGCCATGCCACGAACCAGTGCCCACGTTTCGTCGATCGACCTTGCCTCCGCCCCGAGCGAATATCAGACGGCGGATGTCCCATTTCTTGACGTCCACGCCGCGAGGGAAGCCTTTGCCGCCTGGCAGGAGGATGTGCGATCGGCCCCGGTGGCCTACTGGTCAATGGAAGTCCCGACTCCGGCCGTGCGCCGTGCCCGTCCCCACGCGCGGCGCCCATAGCCGCTGCGCGATGAGATGCACGACCCCCTGCTTCGATTCGATGGTCGCCGTCACGCCAAGCCAGTGCGCGGTTCGCGCCAATACGGCAAACGCCTGAAAGACGCGATCCCAGAGCACGAGGTTCACGAACCCGGTCTCGTCCTCGAGCGTCATGAAGGTGACATTCGAGGCGGTCGCGGGCCGCTGGCGGCAAATGACCAGCCCCGCGTAGCGCACACGCGTCCCCGAGGCCAGCGTCTGCACCATCCGCGCGTCGGGGATACCTTGCGCCCGCAGGGCCGGCCGCAGCGCGGCCAGCGGGTGCCCCCGAACGCTGTGGGACGAGGCGCGGTAATCCCAGGCGATCGTGGCCCCTGGCCCAATCGTCTCGAACACCGGCCCGTTGTCTGCACCCTCGAGCGGCAACGACAGCCGGGCATCGTGCACCACGCCCGGCACGTCCCATAACGCGGACCGCCGTTCGGGCGCCAGCGCCTCGAAGCCCCCCGCGTCCGCGACCACGGTCAACGCCCGCTCGTCGAGCCGCGTGCGGCGCGCGACGTCCGCCAGGGAGGTAAACGGGGCCGCCTCGCGTGCCGCCACGAGCCGCCGGCCGCTCGCCTCGCCAAACCCTTTGACGAAACGCAGCCCCATGCGCACGGCGAACAGTCCGGCCCTTCCCGCCTTTCCTGCCCTTACCTGCCCCTCCTGCCATTCCTGCCCATCCTGCCTATCCTGCCCGTCCTGCCCGTCCTCCAACGTGCAATCCCACGCACTCCGCTGCACATCGACCGGGCGCATCTCCACACCCTGCCGCTTGGCATCCTCGACAATCGTGGCAATCGAATAGAACCCCATCGGTTGCGCATTGAGCAGCGCGCACGTGAACTCCGCCGGGTAGTGCCGCCGCAGATAGGCCGCCGCATAGCTGATGAGGGCGAACGACGCCGCGTGGCTCTCGGGAAACCCGTATTCCCCGAAGCCCTGAATCTGCTTGAACAGACGCTCGCCGAATTCCGGGGCAATCCCCTTCGCCTGCATCCGCGAGACGAGGCGCGCATGGTGCTGCTCGAGCCGGCCCGACCGGCGCCACGCCGCCATGTCGCGGCGCAATTGATCGGCCTCGCCCGGCGTGTAGTCGGCCGCGACAATCGAAATGCGCATGACCTGCTCCTGGAAGAGCGGCACGCCCAGGGTTTTCGCGAGGACCGGCTTCAGGCAGTCGTGCGGAAACGTGACCGCTTCCTCCCCGTTGCGCCGCCGCAGGTAGGGATGGACCATGCCACCCGAAATCGGGCCGGGCCGCACGATGCTGATTTGGATGACGAGGTCGTAATACGCCCGCGGCCGCAGGCGCGGCAGCATCCCCATCTGCGCGCGCGATTCGATCTGGAAAATGCCGACCGTTTCCGCGCGGCAGATCATCGCGTAGGTGTCCGCATCGTCAGCCGGAATCGTCGCCATCGACAGGTGTCGCCCGCGGTGCCGCGCGATGAGCTGGAAGCAGCGATCCAGTTGCGACAGCGCCCCGAGCCCGAGGATGTCCACCTTGAACAGGCCAATGGCCTCGACATCGTCCTTGTCCCATTGGATGACCGTGCGATCGGCCATCGTGGCGTTCTCGATGGGCACGATGTCGTGGACCGGCTCGTGCCCCAGCAGGAACCCGCCGGGGTGGATGGACAAGTGCCGCGGGAACGTGCGGATCTCGTTGGCCAGCCGGCCCAGATGCTGGTGCAGCGCGCTGTCCGGGTCGAGCCCCGCCTGGCGGAAGGCGTCCGCCGTCAGCGTGCCGTCGTACGACAGCAGCCGGGCCACGCGGTCCACCACCGTCACGGGAAGGCCGAGCGCCTTGCCGACATCCCGCACCGCCGACCGCGGCTGATAGCGCACCACGTTGGCCACCATGGCGGCATGGCTCCGGCCATATTTGTCGTAGATGTGCTGAATCACTTCCTCGCGCCGTTCGTGCATCACGTCGAGATCGATGTCGGGCGGCTCGTCCCGCTCTTTGGACAAAAACCGTTCGAAGAGCAGGTTCATCCGCACCGGATCGACGGCCGTGATCCCGAGCGCGTAACAGACCACCGAATTGGCCGCCGACCCGCGGCCCTGGCACAGGATCGCCCGCTCGCGGCAGAACACCACGATGTCGTGCATCGTCAGGAAGTAGCCGCCGTAATCCAGCTCGGCGATGACCGCCAGCTCTTTGTCCAGCTGCGCGACGACCGCGGCGGGAATCTCGCCGCCGTAACGGGCGCGCGCGCCCTCATAAGCGAGCTGACGCAGCCACGACGACGACGTCTGGCCGCCGGGAATGCGCTCTTCGGGATAGCGGTAGCGGAGCTCGTCGAGCGAGAACGTGCAACGCGCGGCCACGTGCCGGCTACGCGCGACGGCGGCAGGATCGTCCGCAAACCGCGCCGCGAAGGCGGCCGGGGTGAGCAGCGCGTGTTCGGCATTCGGCTTCAGACGCCGCCCCGCGCTATGGATTGTGACGCCGTGGCGGATGCAGGTCATCACGTCCTGCAGCGCGCGACGCGCGGGGGTGTGATAGAGCACTTCCACCGCGGCCACGAGCGGATAGCCATAGCGGGCCGCCCGTGCCCGCAACCGCGCTTCCTCGGCCACTTCCGTGTCGCGCCGATGACGCGCCACCATCACATACAGGCGATCGCCGAACGCATCGCCCAGGACGCCGGCCACGGCGTCGGGCTCGGGCTCGCGCACGAGCAGGCTCGCATCGCCGCCCCAGAGCGCCAGCAGCCGATCGGCATGGCGGCAGACTTCCTCCCACGTCACCACCGACGTGCCCTTGGGCTGGCGCCGCCGCCCCAGCGTGAGGAGACGGCACAAATTCGCATAGCCGGTGCGGTCCTGGGCGAGGAGCACGAGGGTCGAGACATCACTGCCGGTCACACTGCCTGCCGCGCTGCCGGCCGTACGACCGGCCGCACCGCTGGCGCCGACGGTCACTTCCGCGCCAACCAGCAGCGACACGCGGTGCGTGCGGGCGCTGACATGGCCCCGCACGATGCCGTACACCCCGTCGCGATCCGTGAGCGCGAGCGCGGGCAGACCCAGCGTGGCCGCCTGCTCCACGAGTTCTTCGGGATGGCTCGCGCCTTCGAGAAACGACCCATTGCTCTTGCACCAGAGCGGGACGTAACTGGACGGCGCACAGCTGTCGGTCATTCCACCCCGCCCTGCAGGAACACACGCGCCTGTCGATGGTCGTGGTACAGCCACTGGAGGTTGCCCTCGCCCGTGTGCGCGAAGTAATAGTCCCGACGGACACCGCCGCCCCACCAGCCGCCCGACAGGATGTAAGGACCTGCAAGAGCCGGAAGCCTGGAGCCGTGCGCCAACGGAATGGGCTGCGCGTAGATGCGCCGGACGAGCGGGCGCGCCGCCACCACCTGCGCGCGGGCTTCCGTGGTGACCCGATCGAGGCGCTCCCAACCAAACCGGGCGGCTGGCAGATGCGCATCGCGGACGCTCGCACGCACGACGCAGTCGTCGCCGCACTCCGCGCGCACGCGGGCCAGCGCCTGATTCGCCGCATCCGCGTCGCGGCGGATCTCGGCCAGGAGCTGACGCTGGGGCGGGGCGGCGCTGCACGGCGCGGCCGCCAGCCGCAGCGTGATGATGCCCGCGGGCAGCCGTAGCGCATCCAGGCGCAGACGGACCAGCGCGAGCAGTTGCGCCGCATCGACTGTGGGTGACGCGGGCCGGACGCGTTCGAGCCGGCTCGTGCGGTCGTCGAGCATCAGCGACAGAGACAGTTCGGCCACGGCCTGGGCGCGCTGGCGCAGGCCAGCCAGCACGGCATCGAGCAGGCGCTTGACCACGAACACGAGGCCCTCGGTGTTCGTTTCTGGCGCGTCGAAATGCAGTTCGCGCTCGTGCGGCTCGTCGGCCGGCACCGGCACGAGCGGCGTCCAGCGCCGGCCGGACGCGGACTGGTACAGCGCGTCCGCGGCCGCGCCAAAGCGCTGACGGATGCCGTCCTCCGGCAGGCGCAGAAACTCGCCAACCGTGGTGATGCCGAGCGTCTGGAGACGTGCGAGCGTGTCCGGCTGCAGATCCAGATGCGCGAGCAGGACGCGTTGCACGGCCGACCGTTCCTCGCCGGCCTCGACACAAATCGCCGTGCTGCGGTAGGACCGGGCCAGCGCGTAGGTGCCAAACCTGGTGACACCGACGGCGACGGTCGCCCTGAAATCGGCGCGCTGCAGGTCGAGACGCACGGCCTTGGCCCAGGCCTGCAGAGAGGGATAGAGCCGGTTGAGACCGCTCGCGTCGAGCCAGAACACACCGGGCGCGTCGGCGGCGGGCTCGACATGCGGTGAATACCGACGAAGCCCCTCCACGAGCAGGGCCACCGTCTGTTCGAGCTGCGTTCGGGGCACCACCGCCGCGCGGAGATCCGTCGAGAGCCCGAGCGCGGTGGCATACCGCTGCCCCTGCCGGACCCCCGCGCGACGCGCACGCTCGTTGAGGAACAGCACCGGCGCGTGCGGCCGATCGTCTTCGACGACGGCCACAGGCAGATTCACCCAGGCGGGCTGCATCCGCAGCAGCATCTGGAGCGGCAGCGCGGGCACATCAACGCAGGCCAGCCGGTCCACGGCACACCTCCACGTGGGTCCAGCCGGGCCCCCGGCGCTTGTCCTTGATCGCAGAGACACGCAGCTCGTAGCGCCCTCCACCCATCGGCATCCACGTGGCTTCGGCGCGGAGTGACACGAGCGAGTTGAGCGACGCCGATGCGGACGGCTTCTTCGTCAAGAGCAGCACGGCCACCTCGTGGGCGCGCGCCAGCCCCAGAAGACGCGTCAGCAGCGGCACCGGCAGCCGCGCGTAGGCATCGTCGCGGGCGCTCGACAGGTCGATGACGACGAGCCCGAACCCGCCCGATCGCACCAGGTGATCGGCCGCACGCCCAGCCAGGCGAGGATCGGGCACCCGCACAACCGGCAGGGCCGCAAGATCGACGCCGCCATCGGCCACGTCCGGGGGGAAAAAGGAGCTGGACTCCAGCGTGACCCACGCCGCGCGGTCGCCGCCGAGCTGCGCATCGAGGACGAGCCCGCACGCGGTCGTCAGATGGGCGGTCCGCTGCCACCCGGACAGTTCCACGAGCCGCCCGGACAGTTCCTGGATCGTCCAGAGGGGAACGGCCGGGGCCGGCGGCCGTTGAGGGTCCGCTGACGCAGCCGAAACGGCAGCCGGAAAAGGGAGGGGGGTCGAAAGCGCGCTCACCAGCCAATTAATAGCGAATATAAAGCGAAAGTCAAGCCGGGGATCGAATTGCGCCCAAGAACCCTTGGGGAGTACAACTCCGCGGCATGCAGATCCCCACCGAACCCATTGGCAGCATCCCAAGACCAGCAGCCCTGATTGCCGCATCCGCGGATCGACAGGCAGGCCGGATTTCCGGCGAGCAGTTCGACCGCGTCGCCCAGGATGCGCTCGAGGACACGATCCGTCAGTTCGAACACACAGGGTCGCCGATCATCACCGACGGCGAACAGACCAAATCGAGCTTCGTGACGTATCCCCTCGAGGGCGCCACCAACCTGGCGTCCGGCGGCGTCGTCATTCCCTTCGAGGACGGACACACCCGGCAATTACCGGCCCTCACCGCCGGCCCGTTCCGCTACGCCGTCCATGCATCGACGTATCTCCAGGCGGCCAAGCGGCTGACCGCGCTGCCGGTGAAGCAGGCCGTCATCTCCGCCAGCGCGTTGAGCCTGCTTTATCCGAGCACGGAGATCCCTGGCTATCCGCGCGACCGCTTTCTCGCGGACCTCATCGACGAAGCGGAAGCGGACATCCGCCAGTGTCTGGCGCAAGGCGCGAACAGCGTCCAGATCGATTTCACGGAAGGCCGCCTCTCACTCAAGCTCGATCCATCGGGCGGGCTGCTCGACAACTTCGTGGCGCTGAACAACCGCGTGCTCGATCGGTTCTCGGACGAAGAACGCCGGCGCATCGGCGTCCATACCTGCCCCGGAGGCGACCGCGACGCCACGCACAGCGCCAGCGTGGACTACGCCGAGCTCCTGCCGGCGCTGTTCCGGCTGCGGGCCGGACGCTTCTACATCCAGCTGGCGAGCGAGGCCAATCCCGAACGAGTGCTCAGAATCGTGCGCGCGCACCTCCCCGCCGGTTGCACGATCTTCGTGGGCGTGATCGATCCGATCAATCCCGTGGTCGAAACAGAGGAACAGGTGCGGGACCGTGTGCTCCACGCCGCCCAATACCTGCCGCTCGCCGCCCTCGGCACGACCGACGACTGCGGCTTCGCGCCGTTCGCGGACGATATCTCGACCTCGCGCGAGATCGCGTTCGAGAAGATCCGCGTGCGCGTGGCCGGGACGAAGCTGGCCGAGGAAGAGCTGGCAAGAGAGCACTGAACGGCTGGCGCGCACGCTCTAGCCAGGCCGCTCGATATCCCGAAATCAGACCGACCGTATTCATCGGCCGGCTGCAACCAATGGACACGCAGCACGCGCGCGATAATAATGTATATACTTAATAGTGTTCGAATGGGACCCGAACAAGGCGTCCGCGAACGTGACGAAACACGGAGTCTCCTTCGAGGAGGCTGCGACCGTATTCGGGGACGCAAACGGGATGGACGGGCCGGACGTACGTCACTCAGCCGGAGAGCCGCGACTGCTCCGACTCGGACGGTCAGCCTTGGGCAGGGTCTTGATGGTCGCGTACACGCTGAGGAGCACGAGAAATGGCGAAACGATCCGAATCATCAGCGCGCGGCGCGCGAGCCGCAACGAAAGAGCGGCGTACGCGAGCGCGGAAGATTGATTTCTCTGATATTCCCGAGACTTCTTCTGAACAACTCCGCGCGATGCGACGTGTTGGCCGGCCGCCTATTGGGAAGCACGCACGTCAACTCATTGCGATTCGTCTCGACCCGCGAGTCATCGACGAGTTCCGGAAAGAGGCGAAGCGCCGCAACCTGGGATACCAGACGCTGATCAACGAAGTGCTAGCCAAACACGTACACGTCGCGTGAGTCAACGGCGCTGTCCGAACAGAATCCACCTCATTGGACCTGGGCAGCGGTCGTGCCGGCCGGCTGCACACTACAGGCGGTGATGTTCAGAGTCGAGATCTAAGAAACCAGAGTATCGCCGCCAATCCCCCATAGAACCCCCAAATCGAAAAGGACAAGACAGCGCGGGCCGCCTCGACGAACAAGCCGCGCACCTTCAGCTTTGGCGTGACGAAAAACGCGTCATCGACGTTTGCTGTACCGTTGTGCAACTTCTTCACGAACACCTCATAGCAACTCCTGAATCGTCGCTCGAGGCCGAGATAGTAGGCGTCGATGAAGCCGAACAGGAGGATTGGCAGCGCAGCCACCAACAACAGGGCGGGTTTACTCGATTGCGCTGACACGACAACCAGCGCCGACGTGAGGCTCACGCACCACGTCTTGGACGACGCGCCGACCTGCACAAGGGTCATCGTCGTTCCCGAAGATGTCGATCGCCTTCACCGCGATGGCGTAACGTCCAGGTGAGGGGGTGGGGAGATTCAGGGAATCTTGTCCGCTGGAATCCAGACGATCTGACCATCCTCTTCGATGACAATCGGCAAGCCGCGTTCGCGGTGGCGAGCGAGCGCTTCCCGCACGCCACGAGCCAGGGCCAACTCGATCAGGTGGCGCTGTTCGATAAAAATGCGGTTCGGATCGTTGACAGGCTCAGGTTTTGTCGGCATGTCGGACAATGCGTTTCCAGCTGCCACCATCGTAGACGCGCACAGCGCCATCCGGCAACCGTTCTGCAACCAAGCGCAGATCTGAGCGCGAACTATCAAGGAAGCTCCACGTGTCGGTTCGATCACGATACACGGATAGAAAGTTGTTCAAGCCCCTTTGGTATCGACGTCTGACCGTGGACTCAGGCACTGCGTGTCCGCCCATGGCAACGCGGTCTGCGACGCGTTGAACCGCCAATTCCGGTGACGAGAGCCATAGAAACCCCAAGTGCACGGCGTACCCACCGTGCCTGAGTTCGTCGAGCCATGGCGCAAACGTCCGGCTGGCCAGTGTGGTTTCGAAGGCGAAGCTCGTCCCTTGGCGACTCAACGTCTTCAAGCGCTGGAGCATGACCCGGCCGGCCGCAATTGCGACACCATCGACGTTGAACGCGGATAGCCCTCGTGCAATCGCATCCGCGTTGACAAACTCGGTGACGCCGAGGGTTCCCTGCAGCAGGGCTGGAGCAGCCGTGGATTTACCTGCCCCGTTTGGACCAGCCAGGATGACGACAATAGGCTTCGGATTGTCCACCCGGCCTCTACCCCACCGTCACCGGCACGAGCGTCATCGTGTCGTTCCCGAAGATGTCGATCACCTTCACCGCGATGGTGTAGCGCCCTGCCGCGGGATACGTGTGGGGTGCGGCGATCGTCGGCGGCTGATGCTGCTCGAAGCTCTTCTGATCCACGTAAACAAATCGGCACACGACGACGTCGTCGCTCGCGCTGGCAGCGGTCGCATCGCTACACCACTGCCGGAGCCGCGCCATCTTCTGCGGCACGTCAATCTCTTCGCGTCCCTTGGTTTCGATCACGTAGACCGTGCCGTCCGTGCTCCGGACGAGGAAATCTGGCGTGTAGTTGGAGAGGTCGCCGTCCGCTTTCACGTAGTCGAGCTTGAACCCGACGGCGAGGTAGTTCTTCGCGAACGCCGTTACGTCCGCGGCCGATTCGAGAAATGCCGCGAACGACAACTCGAACCCGCCGGAGTTCGGCTCGCCGACCGTTTTATTGAAAATCGATTTCGTCGCTGCCAGGTACGGACGATGGTCGGTGCGGAAGGGCCGCGTCTCCCGTAAGCGAATCCGGTCTTCGATCCGCGCAGTTCCAGCATCCCGAGCGCCGGTATCCTGAATCGTCAGCGCATTGATGGCGCGCTTGAACGAGTCGAACAAGACCTTGCCCACTTCCGGTTCCGAGAGATTGCGCAGCAGAACGGCATCCTCGAGATTTACGGGCGCACCGGCGAACAGGTGCTCGCGCATGAACGTCTTCACCTTGCCGTACAGCACGTCGTAGCCGCCGACCAGGCGCAGCTCCTTCAGCAGCTGGTGCGCAAAGAAAGCAACGACGGAGCGGTAGTCGGCCGGCCCGGTGCCATCGAGCTGGACGATGTGATGCGTCTCGGCGTCGAGCATCAACTTGAACACGATCTCGCGCGTTTGCTCTGGGGCAAATGGCTTCAGCGGCAACCGCGGGTTGCCGAGGGCCGCCGGATCGAGCGCGTCCAGATCCTTGAAGTCACGGTGGAAGCGGCGCGCAAGCCTCGGGATCGGAATATCGAGAGCATCGAGATCCTTGTCCGGGTTCTCGGTGTCCACCTCCACGACAATCGAGTCCTGCCGGGCCGCCCCGGCGCCCATCGGGACGTGCTCGAAGCTGACGCCTTCGCTCTGGATGGACTCGACGAAATCCATGAAGGCGGGCGTGCCCATCACCGACACCGTCTCCTGCGTGTCCGTGCCGAAATACATCCGGCGCAGGCCACGCCCGAGCGTCTGCTCCGGCAGGATGTTGCTCTTCGCCACGTAGGCGCGGAGGCCCACGATGGTCGTCACGTTGCGTACGTCCCAGCCTTCTTTGAGGACGAGCACGGAGACGATGGCTTTGTACGGCGAATCCCACGAGTCGATGGCGTTCGACTGCTTCCGGAGGCGCTCGAGCTCCTCCTTGTTCTTGCCCGAGGCCGCCTCGGAAATTTCGCCGTTGTTCTTGGTGTGGATCACCAGCACCGCGCCCTGCAACTCGGGGCAGATCTGCTCCAGGTACGCGCCCACGTCGTCGCAGTTCCTGGTGTCGTCCACCATGACGAAGAGCACGGCCTTCTTGCCGAGCGACTCGTGCTCGGCGTAGCTCTTCCGCCACTCCTCGATGCCCAGGCGCAGGTAGTCGTCGTATTTCTCGGTAAAGAGCGCGCTCGTGGCTTCTTGCAACTTCGCCCGGCTTGCCGCGTCTGGCAGCACCGGATGCTTGACGACGTTCTGGTGGATGGCCTCGACAAGGGGGTAGTCGGACACGGTCTGGACGAAGATAGCGCCGTTGTCGTGGCGCGGGGTCGCCGTCACGTCCACCTGCAGCGCGAGGCGGTGATCGTTCTGCAGCATCCGGTGATGGATGTCCTGGATGGACTTGAACCACGCCATCTTCGGGTTGTGGATGTGGTGGGCCTCGTCGTTGAAGACGGCCAGTTCCTCGACTTCGCGAATGATCTCGCCAAGGTCGGTTTTGCTGTCGGTGGTCCGGCCGGCGGGCTTGGCCCCGAAGGGGTCGAGGAAGTAGTCGCACAGGTCTTCGTCCTCGAGCGACGGATCGACAACGTCGCCGAGAAACACGCGATGGATGTTCGTCAGGAAGATGTTGCCCGTCTCACGAAACGTGCGGACGTCGTCCTGGATGTGCAACGTCACCTGGAAGTCGTCGCGCCAGTTCCGGCCGCCGTGGCCGTTGTTTGGCAGAATCGGGTCGTTGAAGAAGATGCGCAGCCCGTCAAAATCCGTGCGAAGCCGGTCGAGCACGATGATGTTGGGCGCGACGACCAGGAAGTTACGCGCAAGCGTCGAATCCGGTTCGTACAGCTTGTGGAAGAAGCTCCAGGCCAGAAGCAGCGACAGAACCTTGGTCTTGCCCGCCCCTGTCGCCATCTTCACGACGTATCGCGGCCATTCCTCGTCGAACATACCCGAGGACACCGAGCCCGAGGCATCGAAACGAAGGAGATCGAACTTGTCCCTCGCGCGACGCACGTCGTGGAGCCAGATAACCGTCTCCACCGCTTCCCGCTGGGCAAAGTAGTAACGGAACGGCGCAAGCGATCCGTCAGCTTGTTCGAGCAGATGCTCCTGCTCGAACCACCACCGCAGGAGGGCCACGGACGTCGCGGACGCACCCACATAGCCCTTCTGCCGCCACGTGTAGACTTCTTCGCGAATCTTCGCGACAAGCGGCGGCAGCAGCTTTTCGTAGGCGGTGCTCCGAAGGGTCTCGTCAGCAGGGAACCATCGCTGGGCGGGAACGAGCGGCTCGTACGGCGAGGTTGGGAACTCAGGATGCAGGGCCATCGTGACGGCTCATTCTGCCACGGCTCGCCGCGCAGGCGCTGCGGCGGTCCCAAGGGCAGTGGTCGTATCGGTCGGCGGCGGCCCTTGGAGCGTGGCGGATCAGCCGTCTACGGGAAGTCAGGCCAAAGCGATTCCGCGCATTGACTTCGGTCTGCGTGATCCAAGGCCCGCGAGTTCTGCCGAGGCGGTGCATGCCATGAATGGCGGACTGTGGAGGAACCCGCTAGTCAATGCGGCAGCCGACGGGATACGAGCGGCGGCCTGACTTCCCGCGACGCGAGATGCCGGGGCCCCCAGCGTGGCCGGTGCCGGCCGATACGACCACTGCCCTCACAACCGTCGCTCGAAGCATAGGCAACGCGTGCAGGCAAGCACACCGCTACTGGGAGTTGCTCAGCGGTCGAAGGATTCCCGTCTGGCCGCGTCCGACAGCTTCACGAGATAGCGCTCGGGGTGTGCCCGGAACGCCTCGCGCAGTTCCTTCAGGCTCTCCGCCCCACCGTAGCTGATGGACGAACAGAGGTGGCGGAGCATCTCGTGAATCACCGCGCGCACGGAGCCGCGCGCCGGCACGCTGACTTCGAGCCCCTCGGCCCCGAGCGCCGCCAGTTCCTGCGGGCCAGCCTCTTCCAGATCGAGCCGGTCGCGCACGGCGCTGACTGACGCCATCCCCCGGAACACCTTGAACGGCACCCGCACGGTCTTCTGCGATTCGGGCATCAGCACCGACTTGAGCACGATCTCGCCCGGCGTTTCTTCGGTGCCCGC
>JBEQUD010000257.1:0-6186 GCA_040349235.1 Acidobacteriota bacterium | reverse complement strand
CCGCCGCGCCAGCGGCGGCTGCCCCGCAGGGGGATCCGGACAAGGGCAAGGCGGCGTTCGCGCGCGTCGGCTGCTACGAGTGCCACGGCCACGAAGCGCAGGGCTCGCCGTACACGGGGCCGCGGCTCGGGCCGAACCCGATCCCCTGGGCCGCCTTGAGCAAGTACGTCCGCAGCCCGAAGGGCGATATGCCGCCCTACAAGCCGCAGGTGCTCTCCGACAGCGACCTCGCGGACATCTACGCCTTTCTCAGGACCCGGGCGCGTCCGGCGTCCATCGATTCGTACTTCGAGCCGTAGGTCGTTGGCCCTCCCAGCCGTCAACGTCGAAGACCTCCGCCTGCGCGCGCAACGGCGGCTGCCCGCGGCCGTCTTCGACTACATCGACGGCGGCGCCGATGCCGAGTTGACCCTCGCCGAGAACTGCCGCGCGTTCGATCGCATTCACTTCCGCCCGCGCTGCGCGGTGTTCACGCCCTCGGTCGATCTCCGCACGCGCGTCATCGACACGGACCTCGCGCTCCCCTTCATCCTCGCGCCCGTCGGCAGCAGCCGGATGTTCTGGCCGCGCGGCGAAATCGTCGCGGCGCACGAAGCGGGCGTCGCCGGCACCGCGTACACGCTGTCCACGCTCTCGGGCTGCCGGCTCGAGGAGGTGAAGGCCGCGACGACGGGGCCGGCCTGGTACCAGCTCTATCTGGCCGGCGGGCACGACGTCGCCCGCGGGACGATCGCGCGCGCCAAGGCCGCGCGCTACAGCGCGCTGGTGGTCACCATCGACACGCCGGTCGCGGGCATGCGCGAGCGCGACTTCCGCAACGGCGTCGTCGAGATGGTGGCGGGCCGACTGCTGCAGAAGCTGCCCCACCTGCCCCAGTTCGTCACGAAGCTGTCGTGGCTGGCGGCATTTCTGGCGGACGGCGGCATGATGAAATTCCCCAACGTCGTGCTGCCCGACTCGGGTCCGCTGCCGTACGCGGATGTGGGCGCGGTGCTCGCCGCGTCTGTCGTCACGTGGGAGGACCTCCGCTGGATTCGCGAGGCATGGGACGGCCCCATCATCGTCAAGGGCGTCCACACCGCCGACGATGCACGCCGCGCAGCTGACGAGGGCGCACGCGCCGTCGTGGTGTCCAACCACGGCGGGCGCCAGCTCGACGGCGTGGCCGCCACCATCGACGTGCTGCCCGAGGTCGTTGCGGCGGTCGGCGACCGCATCGACGTCCTGCTCGACGGCGGCATCCGGCGCGGCAGCGACATCGCGAAGGCCGTGGCGCGTGGCGCGAAAGCGGTCCTGATTGGCCGCGCCTACGCCTACGGCCTGGGCGCCGCCGGCGGGCCCGGCGTCGCGCGGGCCATCGAGATCCTGAAGAACGATCTCGTCCGCACGCTCAAGCTGCTCGGCTGCGAATCCGTGGCCGGCCTCAATCGCTCGTATCTCGAAGGCACACGAACAACCCCATGACGACGCCACGTACCCGTGTCGCGGTTGCCCTGGCGGCCCTGCTGACGGCGGCCATCAGTGGGCCGCTGCTGCTGCGAGCCGGCACGGCGGTACTGACGGCTCGCGTCGCGGCCCAAGAACCGGCCAGCGTCGTCACGCCCATCTACGAAGGCTGGTTCAAGAACCCGGACGGCACCTTCAGCCTGGTCCTCGGCTACACCAACACCGACGCAAAGGTTCCCTTCGACATCCCGGTCGGGCCGGACAACAGCATCGAGCCCGGCGGCCCCGACCGCGGCCAGCCCACGCACTTCAACCCGCACCGGCAATGGGGCACGTTTGCGGTGGTGGTGCCCGCGACGTTCGCGCAGGGCACGCTGACGTGGACCGTGGTGGCCAACGGCACGCGCGCGGCCGTCGCGATGGCGCTCGACCCCCGCCGCGAGCTCGCCATGCTCGCGGACCCGGCGGGCGGCGGCAAGGCGCCCCTCGTGCGGTTCGACCCGAACGGGCGCGCCACAGCGGGGCCGCCCTCGGACGTCATCGGGTCGATGCGCGCCGTGGTCGGCCAGCCGGTGCCGCTCGCCGTCTGGGTCGCGGACGACACGGGCACTGCCGCACGCCAGGGCGCGGGCGATGCCCCGATGGTCATCCGCTGGAGCCGGTTTCGCGGGCCCGGCATCGTTCGCTTTACGGACCCCACGCCGCCGGTCGATCCGGCCGCGGGCGGGCGGGCGACGACCAATGCGACGTTCCTCGCCGCGGGCGAGTATGTCATGCGCGGGCAGACGAGCCGCGGCGCTGCCGACAGCCCCAACGGCCCTCCGTGCTGCTGGACGGGCGCGCTCGTCAAGGTCGCCGTCGCCCCCGCGCCGCCCCAGTAACGTGCTTCCGACGACGATCTGGGCGGCACCGCGTGGCGCAAAACCGCGTGGCGCAACACCGGGTGGCGCAACACCCCTATGGCAAGACGGCGTGGCGCGACGGTGCCGATGCAATGCAACGGGATGCGTCGTGCCCGCGCGCTCCGCATGGGCGGTATACTAAGCGGCGCATTTTCGGCAGTGCATTTTCGAAGGGCTGACGTGAAGACGGACGGAATAGGGGTCGCGCGGAATGGCGCATAGAGTGGCAGGGGCCGTGCTCCTCTGGGCATTGGCATGCAGCGGCGCCCACCCGGCATACGGCCAGGCCCGCGCAGCGGCGCCGCCGAGCGCCAAAGCCTCCGCGCCCATCGACCTCACGGGCAACTGGGTGTCGATCGTCACCGAGGACTGGCGCTACCGCATGGTCACGCCCGCCAAGGGCGACTACGCGAGCGTGCCGCTGACGCTCGAAGGCAAGCGCGTGGCAGACACGTGGGATCCGGCGAAGGACGAGGCGGCGGGCGAGGCCTGCCGGTCCTACGGCGCGGCGGGCCTCATGCGCATCCCGGGCCGACTGCGCATCAGCTGGCAGGACGAGAACACGCTGAAGGTCGAGACGGACGCCGGTACCCAGACGCGGCTCTTCCACTTCTCCGGGGCCGAGGCGCCGCCTGCCACGCCGCCGTCGTGGCAGGGCTACTCCACCGCGGTGTGGGAAACCATTCGGACGGCACCCGGCATGCGCCCGGCCGGCAACGCGGCGGCCACGCCCGCATTCGGCAGCCTCAAGGTCGTCACCACGGCCATGCGGCCCGGGTATTTGCGCAAGAACGGCGTCCCCTATAGCGGCAACGCGCTGCTGACGGAATACTGGGACGTGCACAAGGAAGGCAACGGCGACCAGTGGCTGGTCGTCACGAGCGCACTTCGCGATCCGCAGTACCTGCAGGATCCATTCTTGACGAGCCCCAACTTTCTCAGAGAACCCAACGGGTCGAAGTGGGACCCGACGCCCTGTTCGGCGAACTGGTAGGCGCATGAAGAGGATCGGACTGTTTCTGCTGACGGCGGCCCTCGCCCTCGTCACGACGCCGGCCGTGGCCCAGGTCGATTTGGCCGGCAACTGGGTTTACCGGTTGCACGAGGACTGGAAGGAGCGGAGCCCCGGCCCCGACCTCGGCGAATTCCTCGGCCTGCCGCTGAACAGCGAGGGCCGCGCGCGCGCCCTGCGCTATTCCGCCAACGTGCTCTCGATGCCCGAGCGGCAGTGCCTGTTCTATCCGCCCACCTACGTCGTCGTCGGGCCCCAGAGCCTGCGCTTCTGGGCCGATACCGACCCGATCAACGGCCAGGTGCTGGCGTGGAACATCAGCGCGGCGGTCGATCGCTCGCCGATCAAGATCTGGATGGACGGCCGGCCGCGTCCCTCCGCGAACGCCCTGCACAGCTCGGGCGGCTTCGCCACGGGCGTCTGGGAGGGCGCCACGCTCACGGCGCTCGTCACGCATTTCAAGGAAGGCTACCTGCGCCGCAACGGTGTGCCCTCGAGCGACAAGGCCACAATCACGATGCACATCACCCGGCACGGCGACATGCTGACGATCACCCAGGTCATCGACGATCCGATCTACCTGGCGCGGCCGCACATCCTGAGCCGTACCTGGCAGTTCGATCCGGGCACGAATGTCTCGCCCGTGGCCGACCCGTGCATTCCGGCACCAGAGGGACTGAGGGACGACGGCAGCGTGCCAAGCTACATGATTGGCGAGAACCCGTACGTCAACGAGATGGCCGAGCGGTACCACATTCCCGAGCAAGCCGTGATGGGCGGCGTGGAGACGCTCTACCCGGAGTACCGCAAGACGCTCAAGGACAAGTACGTGGCCCCGGCCATGTGCGCGCGGTACTGCTGCGGGTGGACGCCGGGCGGGGCGCTCATCGCCCGCGCCCTGAAGTGCAACGACGTCAGCAGCGACGTGCGATAAGGAGAGAACGCGTGATGCGAGTAAGGGCGGTGGTGCTGGCGGCGGCGGTGGGCGCGGTGTTCGCGGCGGTGGGCGCGCAGGAAGCGGTGCGCGCGCAGGAGAACGTCACGTTCGCAACCCTGCCTGCGCGCGACTACTTCGAGATCAAGCAGCTCTATGCCCGCTACGTGCAGGGCCTCGACAGCGGTGCGGACGGCGGAAATGCGTTCGCCAATGTGTTCACCCCGTCGGGGGTGCTGATGGACGAGCACGGCACGCTGACACAGGGGCACGCCGAGCTCGCGGCCCTGGCGCGCGCGACGGGCAAGGGCCCGACGCACGTCGCCCATTTCGAGACGAACCTCCTCATCGTGCCCGCTCCGGGTGGCGCCACGGGACGGAGCTACGTCGTCAGCGTCGGCCCCGGGCCCGGCGGGCAGCCCATCCTGACCAACGACGGCCAGTTCCAGGACGAACTGGTCAAGACCCCGGCGGGATGGCGGTTCAGCAAGCGCGAATACCACGCCGCGCCGCTCGAGCGGCCCGCGACCGGAGCCCCCAGTGCACGTTGACATGCCCGCGCGCCCTGGCCGCGCGCGGTGGAGCCACCTGATGCGAACCACACGACTGCTCGCCCTTCTTGGCGTGCTGGCCCTCGGTGCGACCGCCGCGGGCGCACAGCCGCCCGCGACGCCCCGGCCCGCCGCTACGCTGACGCCCGAGGATTACGCGGCCATCTACCAGCTGTACGCGCGCTACGCGTTCGCGCTGGACAAGGCCGTGGACAACGGCCAGATGTGGGCCAACCTCTTCACGCGCGACGGCGTCTTCGTCGATGCGAACGGCACCAGCGTGGCCGGGCGCGCAAAGCTCGCCAAATACGTCTGGGACCGGGCGACGCGCGGGCCGTTCCGCCTCATCACCTACCTCTCCAGCATCGTCATCGAGCCCGCGCCCGGCGGCGCCACCGCACGCGCCTACTACCTCACCATGAACGTGGCGTCCGGCCAGCAGCCGACGTCGCTGGTACCGGGCGGCAGCTTCTTCGACACGCTCGCGCGGACGCCGGAGGGCTGGCGTTTCAGGCACAAAGTGCTGGTGGCGCCCGACGGGCCGGCCCCCGCCGCGCCAGCCGCCAATCCGAGTGCGGCCGCGCCGGCCACGCCGCGACCGGCGGCCGCGCGCGCACCGCTGACGGCCCAGGACTACGCCGACATCGAGCAGCTCTCGGCGCGCTACGCGTTTGGCAACGACACCGGCGCCGACAACGGCTACATGCTGGCGGGCTCGTTCACGCCCGATGGCTACTTCCTCGCGACCGTCCCCCGCGCCCTGAACGGCCACAAGGAATTGGCCGCCGCCAGCCTCGAGGCCAGCGCGGGCATGGGCCCGTTCAACACGCGGCACTGGACGTGGAACGTGCTGATCGATCCGGCGCCGTGGGGCGGGGCCACGGGCCGCGCCTATGTCGAGGTGACGATCGCGAAAGGCCCCGGCCAGACCGGATCCATCGACAACGGCGGCTCGTATCTGGACACCTACGCGAAGACGCCGAACGGCTGGCGCTTCACGCAGCGCCATCCCGTGCTCGACTGGCGGCGGCCCGTGGTGGTGCAGGCACCGCCGACGCCACCGGCGCCTCGCCCGTAGGCCGCCCCGCGCGCACGGAACGGCCGGTCCGGCGCCGGCGCTCCGACTGGCGTGCGCCTATTTGAGCGGTGAGAAGTCGGTCGGATCGACGAAAATCGAGTCCACGTGCACCACAGCCTTGCCGCCCGCGTCCGATTCCCGCTGGGCCGTCTTGAAGTCGGGCTCGCCGACGAACCCCGCCCACCCGGCGCGGGCAGACTCGCGGCTCTCGTGCTGCAGGATGTAGACGAACGTGTTCTGCGAGCGCGGCGCTTCGGCCGCCA
>JBEQUD010000255.1:0-3844 GCA_040349235.1 Acidobacteriota bacterium | reverse complement strand
GCGCGACGACGTAGTGGAAGTGCCCGATCACGTAGTACGTGTCGTGCAGGTGGATGTCGGACGGCGCCAGGCCGAGCGGCAGGCCCGTCAAGCCGCCGATGCCGAACATCGGCAGAAACGCCAGCGCGAACAGCATCGGCGTCGTGAAGCGGATGGACGCGCCCCACAGCGACAGCAGCAGCGCCGTCAGGATGACGACCGATGGAATCGAGATGATCATCGTGGTCGTCTGGAAGAACGCGCTCATCGTCGTCCCCATGCCGGTCATGAACATGTGGTGCGCCCAGACGATGAACGACATGAAGCCCAGGAAGACCGACGAGTAGACGAGCGCCCGGTAGCCCCAGAGGGGCTTGCGCGTGTTGTTGGCAATCACCTCCGACACGATGCCCATCGCCGGGAGGATGAGGACGTAGACCTCCGGGTGCGCGAGGAACCAGAAGAGGTGCTGCCAGAGCAGCGGGTTGCCGCCACCAGCGCGCGTGGCGCCCTCGGCGACGTTCGTCATCCCCGTCACGACGTGGTTGCTGACCACGAGCCCGCTCGGCAGGAAGAAGCTGGTGCCCGCGAGTCGATCCATCAGCTGGAGAACGCCGGCGGCTTCGAGCGGGGGGAACGCGAGCAGGAGCAGGAAGGACGTCACCAGCTGCGCCCAGACGAAGAACGGCAGCCGCATGAAGCCGAGCCCCTTCGCGCGCAGCTGCACGATGGTGACGATGAAGTTGACCGAGCCGAGTAGCGACGACGTGATCAGGAAGACCATGCCGAAGAGCCAGATGGTCTGGCCGCTCGAGGCGAGCACCGACAGCGGCGCATAGGACGTCCAGCCGGATTGCGCGGCCCCGCCCGGCACGAAGAAGCTGGCCATCATGGTGACGCCGCCCATGAAGTAGACCCAGTAGCTCATCATGTTGAGCTTGGGGAACGCCATGTCGGGCGCGCCAATCTGGAGCGGCATCACGAAATTGCCGAAGCCGCCGACGGCAAGCGGCACGACCCCGAGAAACACCATGATGGTGCCGTGCATCGCGCCGAGTTGATTGTAGAACTCGGGCAGCATCACGCCGCCCGGCGCCTTGTCGGGCCCGAACCATGCGCCAATCACGGGAATCGGCTGGCCCGGATAGGCCAGCTGGTACCGCATGAGCATCATCAGGCAGAAGCCGAAGAGCAGGAACGCCAGCCCCGTGACGGCGTACTGGATGCCGATGACCTTGTGGTCGAGCGAGAAGATGTATTTCTGCCAGAACTTCAGTTCGTGGTGATGGGCACCCTGGTGCGCGTGACCGTGGTCGTGCATCGCGACTTTGTCCAACGTCCGAACTCCTTGGATGACTGCAGGAACGTCCGCCCGACGATGGACAGGACAGCAGGTGCAACTGTCGAGCCCCACCGGCCCCGGCCGGCGGCGCCATTGTATGCACAAGGTTGAGGTGGCGCAAGCCGTCCCCGCAGAGACGGCGCATGCGAACGCGCGAGGGACGTAAGATGGCGGGGTGGAACATGGGCGGCGCGTACAACGTCTGGCGGCGGGGCTCGCACTACTCGCGGCCCTCGCGGCGCCCACGCTCTCGGGCAACGCCGACTCGGCCGCCCTCCGCGCGCGCGCGGCCGCGGACATGCTCAATCTGGATCGCGAGCGCGGCATCGCCCAGTTCCGTCAGGCGATCGCGGCCGACCCACAGGACGCGGCCGCGTATCGCGGTCTGGCCGCGGGTCTCTGGCTGAGCATCACCTTCCGCCGGGGCAACATGACGGTGGACGATTTCCTGGGCCGATCGACCAGGCGTGCGGCCAGTTCCACGTTCCCACCACCGCCCGCGGACACCGTCGCCGCATTTCAGCAGGCCCTCGCCCGCGCGCTGGCCATCGGGCGAGCGCGCGCCCAGGCGAATCCGCGCGACGCGGAGGCCCACTACCAGATCGGTTCGGCGCTCGGGCTGCAGGCGTCCTACGTCGCGACCGTCGAGGGAAGCGCACTGCGCGCGTTCCGCACCGCCCGCGAGGCGTATGAAGAACAGCAGCAGGCACTCGAACTCGATCCCCGCCGCAAGGACGCCGGCTTGGTCGTCGGCACCTACCGCTACATCGTCTCGGATCTCTCCCTCCCTGCGCGGTGGATCGCGTATATGGCGGGCTTCGGCGGCGACAAGGAGCGAGGCATCCGCATGATCGAAGAGGCCGCGGCGTATGGCGGCGACAATCAGGACGACGCGCGCTTCGCGCTCGTCCTCATCTACAACCGCGAGAAACAGTACGGGAAGGCGGTGCAGGTGCTCGACGTGCTGCGTGCCCGCTACCCGCGCAATCGCCTCGCGTGGCTGGAAAGTGGGTCCACCTCGCTGCGCGCGGGCCGCGCGGCCGACGCCGAGCGGGTGCTGAACGACGGGCTGTTGCGGTTTGCGAGCGACGACCGCCCGCGGATGTTCGGGGAGAACGCCCTCTGGCACTACAAGCGCGGCGCATCGCGCGCCGCCCTTGGCCGCACGGCGGAGGCCGAACTCGATTTGAACACGGCCCTCGAACACGAGGGGCGCAAATGGGTCCACGGCCGGTCGCATCTCGAGATCGGCAAGCTGGCGCTCAAATCGGGCAACAAGGCGGCCGCGCGACAGGAACTGCAGACCTCCATTGCCCTGTGCGAGGGCGACAACGACATCGCCTGCGCAGAGGAAGCCCGCCGCCTGCTGAGGTGAACCCGCGAAGATTCGCGTGGCACGGCGATTGAAAGAAGCCGTGGCATGGACACTCTCACCGTTCGGCACGCCCGCGCCGTGCTCCTTGCCTTGCTCATCACGACTACCGCCGTCGCGTGTGGTCCACGAACATATCCCGTCCGCTCCGGCCCCGCGTACGGAGGCGTCCAGCGCCGCGGCTACGACAACGGCTACGGTGTGGGCCTCGATCGGGGGCGCGACGACCGACGTCATGGCCGCCCATTCGCGCTCGAGCGCCACGGAGAATACCGCGACGCCGACCGCGGGTTCCGGCGCGGTGATGGCGAACGGGCCGTCTATCGCGAGGCCTTCCGTCACGGCTTCGAGGACGGCTACCGGGCCGGCTTTGCCGGCGTCGATCGCCGCGACGGGCGCCGACGGGACTAAGTCCCGACTCCGTCGCGCCTTGCGCGGGTGACACCCGCAGGCGACAGGTCGTGTAATCTTCTGGACGTGGCCGATCTGCTCGACTGCACCGTGATGCCGTACGCGTGGGGATCGCGCACGGCCATCGCCGCCCTCCAGGGGCGGCCCACGCCATCTACCGGCCCCGAGGCCGAGCTGTGGATGGGTGCCCACCCGCTGGCGCCATCGCGTATTGTCCGCGGCGGAACGCCGACGCCGCTGACCACGCTCATCGCCGAGGACAGCGTGCGCACGCTCGGCGCGAGGACCCACGCGCGCTTCGGCGCGCGGCTCCCGTTCCTGCTCAAGGTGCTCGCGGCCGATCGCCCACTCTCGCTCCAGGCGCATCCGACGGAGGCCCAGGCACGCGCCGGCTTCGAGGCCGAGGAACGACGCGGCGTGCCCCTGGACGCGCCCCACCGCAACTACAAGGATCCGCATCACAAGCCGGAGCTCATTTGCGCGCTCACGACGTTCGACGCGCTCTGCGGGTTCCGCCGCGCCTCCGACACGCTGGCGCTCTTTGATGCGCTCGCCGTCCCCGAGCTCGCCCCGCTTCTGGCGCCCCTGCGCCGCGAGGCCAGCCGGGCAGGGCTCGCGTCCACGTTTCGCGCGATTATGGCGATGGATGCCGGCGCCGCGGCGGGCGCGGTCGATGCCACCGTCGCGGCCTGCCGCACCCATCGCGGCTCGTTCGAGCGGGAATGCGAGTGGGCCGTCCG
>JBEQUD010000239.1:0-3973 GCA_040349235.1 Acidobacteriota bacterium | reverse complement strand
GCCTGTGCGCTGGGAGGCCGTTGTGCAGCGCCTTGCGTCCGAGGGCGTCACAACGTATGTTGAGGTGGGCCCTGGGGCGGTGCTCGGCGGGCTCGTGCGGAAGATACAGCGCGGATCGACAGCGATCAGCTTCGGAACGCCGGACGATTTCGCAGCCGTCGCGCCTTTTCTCGACCGGGCCGACCGGGTTCAGGTCGGCCACTAGCCATGTTCAATCTTTCAGGCAAGGTCGCGTTGGTCACCGGTGCCTCGCGTGGCATCGGGCGCGCCATCGCCACGCGGCTCGCGGAGCAGGGCGCCACCGTGGTCGCCGCCGCGCGGGGCGACCATGCGGCAGGCACGGCCGACGCGCTCGTCGCCGCCGGCCACCGGGCCGAGGCCGTCAGCCTCGACGTGACCGATGCGGCGGCCGTCGAGCAGCTGCCGGGCGCCATCGTCGGGCGCCATGGGCGGCTGGATATCCTTGTCAGCAATGCGGGCATCACGCGCGATCAGCTGCTGATGCGCATGAAGCGGGAGGACTGGGACGCGGTCCTCGCGACGAATTTGACGGCCGCGTTCTCGCTGGCGCAGGCGGCCATGCGGCCGATGCTGAAGCAGCGGGGCGGCCGCATCGTGGCGGTGTCGTCGGTCGTGGGGCAGATGGGAAACGCCGGCCAGACGAATTACGCGGCGTCGAAGGCCGGACTGATCGGATTTGCAAAGGCGTTGGCGCGGGAAGTCGCGTCGCGGGCCATCACGGTGAACGTGGTGGCTCCCGGGCTCATCGACACGGATATGACCCGGGCCATTGCGGACAAAGCTCAGGACGCGTGGGCGGGACAGATCCCCGTGGCGCGTCTGGGGACTGTGGATGACGTGGCGGCCGCGGTGTGCTTTCTTGCATCCGACGAGGCGTCGTATATTACAGGGCACGTTCTCGCCGTCAACGGCGGGATGTACATGTAGGGAGGGTTGAATGGCCGTATCCGATAAAGTGAAGAGCATCATCGTCGAACAGCTCGGGGTCGATGAGGAAGAAGTGACGCCGGACGCATCGTTCGTGGACGATCTGGGCGCAGACTCGCTCGATACCGTCGAACTCGTCATGGCGTTCGAGGAAGAGTTCGGGATCGAGATCCCCGACGAGGACGCCGAGAAGATCACGCGCGTGAAGGAAGCCGTCGAATACATCGAATCGCACGCCAAGACAAAGAAGTAGGCATGAGCAGACGGGTGGTCGTCACAGGCATCGGGCTGGTGTCGTCACTGGGGATCGGCACCGAGCCGAACTGGGACGCGCTGTGCCAGGGCCAGAGCGGCGTCGGACCGATCACGAAGTTCGACGCGACCGAGTTCTCGACGCGCATCGCGGGCGAAGTGAAGGATTTCGATCCGCTCCAGTTCATCGAGAAGAAAGATGTCAAGAAGATGGACATCTTCATCCAGTACGCCATCGCCGCGTCGCAGTTCGCGGTGAAGGACGCTGGGCTCGAGGTGACGCCCGACATCGCCCCGAGAGTCGGCGTGTTCATCGGATCCGGCATCGGGGGGTTCGCCACCATCGAGCGCGAGCACAAGGCGCTGCTCGAAGGCGGGCCCAGGAAGATTTCTCCTTTCTTCATCCCGTCGGCCATCATCAATCTGGCGGCGGGCCAGGTCTCGATCCGTCTGGGCGCGAAGGGGCCCAACTCCGCGACGTGCACTGCGTGCTCGGCGTCGGCGCATGCCATCGGCGATGCCTACGAGATCATCCTGCGGGGCGCAGCCGACGTGATGATTGCGGGCGGGTCGGAAGCCGCCATCACGCCCATGGGGGTTGGTGGGTTCGGCGCACTGCGTGCCCTCTCGACCCGCAACGACGAGCCGGCGCTCGCGAGCCGACCCTTCGACAAGACGCGCGACGGGTTCATCGTCGGCGAGGGCTCCGGAGTACTCGTGCTCGAGGAGTACGAGCGGGCACAGCAGCGCGGTGCGCGGATTTACGCCGAGCTGGTGGGCTACGGCATGTCAGCTGACGCCTATCACATTACCGCGCCCTCGGAAGACGGCGACGGGCCGTTCCGCGTGATGAACGCAGCGCTTGCGAGCGCCGGAATCCGGCCCGAACAGGTGGACTACATCAACGCACACGGCACCTCCACCCCACATGGCGACAAGGTCGAGACACTCGCCATCAAGCGCTGCTTCGGCGCCCATGCCGCGAAGCTGGCCGTGTCGTCCACCAAGTCCATGACGGGGCATCTGCTCGGGGCCGCGGGTGGGCTCGAGGCCGGCATCACGGCGTTGTCGGTCTATCATCAGGTCGCGCCGCCGACCATCAATCAGGACCATCCGGACGAGGATTGCGACCTCGACTACATTCCCAACGTCACGCGCGCGATGGCAATCGAGTACGCGCTCTCCAATTCGTTCGGCTTCGGCGGCACCAACGCCGCACTGCTGTTCAAACGCTTCGACCGCCGCAACTGAGCCCGGCGCGGGGCCGCTCGGCGCAAACCGGTCATGCACCGGACCACTTCACGACGGGGCCGGAGACTGGTCCCGCCGCATGAGAGGCGTACGGGGCCATGAAGATCGCGGTCTGCATCAAACAGGTGATCGGGCGTGACTGGCAGCCCCGTGTGGCAGACGGCGGGGACTGGATTCGCGAATCTGACGTCAGCTTCGAGATGAACGAACCGGATGCGTACGCCCTCGAGGCGGCGCTGCGGCTCAAGGACACGCTCGGCGGCGAGGTCGTGGCGTGTTCGGCCGGCCCCGCGCGCGTCGCGCAAGTACTGCGCGAGGCCCTGGCGCGCGGCGCCGATCGCGCCATCCATGCGGACGATCCCGCCCTGGGGGCGGCCGACGCGGGTGCCGCCGCGGACGCGCTCGCGTTCGCCCTCCGGGACGAACACTCCGACCTCGTGTTGACGGGTCTCCAGTCCGACGATCAGGGCTGGGCGCAGACGGGCGTCCTGCTGGCCGCGCGCCTGGGGCATCCCCATGCGACCATCGTCGTCGAGATCCAGACCGACGGGCACGCGCTGCGCGTGAAGCGCGAACTGGAGGGCGGCTGGTTTCAGTGGGTCGGCATGTCCCTCCCGGCGGTGCTGACCGTCCAGAGCGGCATCCACCCGCTGCGGTACGCCACGCTCAAGGGCATCATGGCCGCGAAGAAGAAAGAGGTCCGCACGATAGCGGCGCCGCCGGCGGCCCCGGCCCGCGTGCGGATCACCGCCCTGTACGCCCCGGAGAAGAGCAAGAAGACGCACATGATCCCCGGCCCTCCTCGCGAGGCCGCGCGCCGGTTGCTGCGGCATCTCCGCGAGGACGCCCAGGTCGTGCCCGAATGATTCTGGTGGTCGCCGAACAGCGCGGCGGGGTGCCTGTCCGCGCCACGTGGGAAGCCGTCGCCGCCGCCCAGGAGATCGCGGGGGACGAGCCGATTGCCGTCGTCGTCCTCGGCGCGGATATCGCCGCCGCGGCGGCGGATGTCGCCACCGCGCAGGTGCTCGACGTCCTGACGCTGGCCGACGCCGCGCTGGCGCTGTACACACCTGACGCGTATGTTGCGGCCCTCGGGCAGCTGATCGCGGAGCTGGCGCCATCGCTGGTGCTCTTGCCGCACACCTACCAGACGCGAGACTTCGCGCCGACGCTCGCGGCCCGCCTTGACTGCGCGCTGGTGACCGACGTCATCGGCATCAAGGGTCGGGGGGCAGACCGCGCGTTCGTCCGTCCGATGTTCCAGGGGCGTTTGGTTGCCGATGTCGTCCCCCAGGGGCCCGGGCCCCACATCGCCACCCTTCAGGTGGGGGCCTTCCGAGCGGACCAGGTCGCGCGCGGCGCGGCGCCGGCGGGCGTCCGGGCGTTTCCCGTGGCCATCGACCCGTCGCGCGTTCGCCAGCGTCCCGAGCCGCCGTTCAGAGAAGCGCGGCAGGCTGTTGACCTCTCGCAGGCCGAGCGGATCGTTGCCGTAGGCCGCGGCATCAAAGGGCCCGAGCACCTG
>JBEQUD010000237.1:0-7153 GCA_040349235.1 Acidobacteriota bacterium | reverse complement strand
CCCTGGAACGCGGCCACCCCGACCGCATCGCGCTGCTTGACGGCGATGTACGCGAGGGCCGCGGCCACTTTCTTGGCGCACGTCAGCTTGTCCGGCGTGCCGATCCGCATGGACGCGGTGGCATCGACGAGGAGGTGGACCCGCAGATGCGCGTCGGCGCGGTACACGCGCACGACCAGCTGCTGCAGGCGCGCGTGGACGGTCCACTCGATCCGCCGCGGATCGTCGCCGGGCTGGTACCCGCGGTAGTCGTGGAATTCGAGCCCCGAGCCGCGCGTCTGCCCCGTGCGGAGGCCCGAGGCACTGGCGACCGGAGCAGCCGCGAACGTGCCGAACGTCAGGCGATCGAGCTGCCGGGATTCGCGCACGGTCAGCATGATCGGCCTACGACCTGAAGGTGGCGCCGACGATGTCGCCGACGATGGCCTCGGCCTGCACCTGTTCCATGTCCGCCTGGAAGTTCAGGATGACGCGGTGGTTCAACGCCGGCAGCGCCACGCGCCGCAGATCGTCGGTCGAGACGTGATAGCGGCCGGCGAGCAGCGCGAACGCCTTCGCGCCGAGGACCAGCGCCTGCGCCGCCCGCGGGCTTGCCCCGTAGCGCACGTACTTGTTCACGCTGTCGGGCGCCTCTGGCGTGCCGGGGTGCGTGGCGCGCACCAGCCGAATGGCCTGCCGCAGGATCGGGTCGGCAATCTTGACGTGCTTGATCAGCGCGGCCATGGTCCGCACCGTTTCAGCGCCGAAGCGGGGCGTGACGGCGGCCTCGCGGTCGCCGGTCGTCCTCGTCATGATCTCGACCAGGTCGTCCACGTCCGGCATGCGCACGGTCAGCTTGAAGAAGAAGCGGTCCAGCTGCGCTTCCGGCAGGGGATAGGTACCTTCCATCTCGATCGGGTTCTGTGTCGCGAACACGGAAAACGGCGCGTCAATCGCGTGGGTGCGGCCCGCCACCGTCACGTGGTGCTCCTGCATCGCCTCGAGAAACGCGGATTGCGTGCGCGGCGTCGCGCGGTTGATTTCGTCGGCGAGGACGAGATTCGCGAAGATGGGTCCGGGGCGGAACGCGAATTCGCGCGGGCCCTCGGCGCTGTCCGCCAGGAAGCTCGTCCCCGTGATGTCCGCGGGCATGAGGTCGGGCGTGCACTGCACGCGCGCGAACCTGAGGCTCAAGGCGTCGCTGAGCGTTCGGACGAGCAGCGTTTTGCCGAGGCCAGGCGGGCCTTCGATGAGGCCGTGTCCCTGGCAGAAGAAGCAGACGAGCAGGTGCTCGACGACGGACGGCTGGCCGACGAAGACACGGGCGATTTCGGACGTCAGTTGCGCGAAGCAGTCGCGAAACACGACGGCCTGGGCTTCGATGGCGGAGTCAGCTGGAGTCACGGGACCTCGTGCGGCCGAATGGCCACGAAATAGTCGTGGACGTACGCCCGTCGGCCCGCGGGCACCCGCTCGCGCGCGACCGCAGATTCGGCGCGGTCCCAGGCGGCCCGGAATCGTACTGCGTAGTCCGCATCGCTGGCAGCTGTCCCGCCCGCGCGCAGGGTTTGCGCGGCGGCCGCCCTGGCCCCGCCATTCACGCCGCCCGCACCCAGCCCGGGATTGCCCGTGGGGGTGCTGCCGCCGGCCGAGGCACCATGGCCGTTCCCGGATGTCGCGTTCGCGGCGCGCGTCTTGCCGTTGCCGCCATCGCGGGGCGTCGTGTGCGTCGATGCCGTTGGCGCGTCGTTACCGCGGGTGGCCGCCGGCAAACCCGGGCGTTGTCTCATATCGCCGGACGGGCTGTTATCGGTGGAACGTGTCTCCGCGCGATGCGCCTGGTCCTGTGCGTCGTGTTGGACGTCGTGTTGCGAATCGTGCCGTGGGGCGCCTGGCGAGGCAGCGTCCGTCACGGCGCGAGCCTCACTGGAGGGCTGCGGCCTCGCGGCGGCGCCTTGTATGTTCGTGCCGGGCTGGTCGGTGCGGCGTTGCGCAGGCGCAGGCCCGTCGGCGGGCCCGGTCGTCGCCATCCCGCCCACCCCATCGCCCCCTTGTGGCAGCGTCCGGGCCGGAACCGCGCGTCCGAGCGTGGCCGCGAGGGTGCCGATCACGCCGATCGCCGCCAACCACGTGAGCGTGCGGGGTGGCTGGACGGCGAGCGCCTGCGGCGTGCAGTCGGCCAAGCGGCGCACCGCGTCCGCGACAACGAGCCCGGACATCTCGTCGCCGTCGTCGATGACGACGAGTGCGCTCAGCACCGAGTCGTCGAGATGGAATCGACGATCGACGAGTGCCGCCGTGTCCGACAGGGATCGGTTGCGCACGGCGGCGACGATGGCCGCGGCGGCCATGGACACGAACCCGCCGACGAGGAGCACCGGCAGGAGATGGATTCGGACGCGCGGCCCAGCGAGGGCGGCGACTGCCGTCACGAGCAGTGCCGCGACCGCTGCCGCGGGAAGCAACCGGACGAACTCGAGACGCGCCAGGCGCCGGCGAAACCGTCCCAGCCCCGCGAGGAAGACATCGACATCTTGCTGATGTCGGGCGTTCCCGCCGCTATTCATAACAGTACCGGTGGGCGGTGTCGCTCCAGCGGGCCGTGGCCGCGGCGATGGCAGATCCGGTTGCGCCAGCAGCCAGCCACGCCAGCAGGCCCGCCGGCAGCGACGCGGACAGGGCGAGCAGGACCACGCCTGAGGAGCCAGCAGCCAGCAGCCACGCCGCGAGACGACCCTGGACGGCGAGCGAGGAGGCGACGGCCGCCGCCGCGACGAGCAGGGCAAGGGCCGCCAGCGAGAACAGATGCGCAGGCAACGCTGACAGGGGGAGCGCGGACATCTGCAGGGCGAGTATGACCGCTGGGAGTCCGGCCATGCCGACCAACATCAGGACGCCACTGAGCGCCAGGAACTTGGCGACCACCACCGAAGACGGCCTGACGGCGAGGACCGCCGAGACGCGGGCGAGGCCGGTCGCCCCATCAGGCGCGGCGCATCTGACCGCGGTCCACGGCAGCAGCCCCCACAGCACGATCCACTGCACGAGACGCTGCTGCTCGTAGGGGTTCGCGCCAGCAAGCACCGGCATGCCTCGATGCCACACGAGGGTGAAACCGGCGACCAGCGCCACATGCAGGCAGAGGACGGCGGTCAGCGCGGGCCGCCGGGCGGCCAGAAGGAATTCCCGCAGCATCACCGCGGTCACCCGTCACCTGCGACGACAGCCCGTGGCGGGAGTCGCATCGCCTCCGCTCCGTCCCTGCCGGCCTGATGCGACGCGCGACCGTCGCCCATGTGCACGAGGCGGTGGCAGAGGAGGGCTTCGTCGTCCGCGTCGTAGAACGTCGCCACCATCGCGGTGCCGCCGTCCCGTATCTCGCGCAGCCACCCGAGACACTCCGTTTTGGCGCCCTGGTCGAGACCTCGTAACGGATCGTCGAGCAGCAGCACCGGTGTGCCGGCGAGGATGCCCGCCGCCAGCGCCAGCCGCTGGCGGAAGCCGGACGACAGTGTGCGAATCGGCGCGTCTCCCGGCAGACCGGCGCGGGCCACGACGTCGGGGACCGTCAAGGGTGCGCCCACCGTGTGCGGCCTCGCGGCGCGCACGATGTCGAGATACTCGCGCACGAGGAGCCCGTCCCCGGGAAGCAGGTCCGGCCCCACGTACATCACATGCGCGCGCGCATCCATCACGCGCCGCACGGCGTCGATGCCGGCAATCTCGAGACGGCCCGACGATGGCGGCGACAGCGTTGCGAGGATGCGCAGAAGCGTCGTCCGACCGGCGCCATTGGTGCCGGTCACCCCTAGGCATTCACCCGGCTGGACCTCGAGCGCGATGTCGTCGAGCACCATCGTCTGGCCGAACCGCTTGGTCAGCCTGCTGGCACGAATCGCGGGCGTCATTGCGGAGCTTCGCCTGTCGTACGTCCTGGCACGGATGCCCTGAGCATCGCAGTCCCGTCCACCCGGACCTCGTAGCGAGGGTCCACGAACTCAATCGGGGGACGCGCAAGCAGGCAGGACACCGTGAGGTCGGCTCCGTCGCTCGTGTCGCTCGCGATCCCCTCGGCCGAGCGTCCAGGACCGAGAACGCCCAGATCGCGGGGGGCCACACCCGCCGAGAACTGGCAGGCCTGCAGTTCGACATCGGACGCGTTCGTCACCCGGATATGGTTGGCCCGGCGCTCGATCTCGAGCGGCGCGAGCGGCGCGACACCATCGAGCGCGAATGCCTGACTCGCGGCAAGTCCGTGCGTCCCTGCGACGACCGGGTAGCCGCCCTCGTCGAGCCATGCGCGGCTGCCCGAGCGCGACGCGGGGGCAAGCTCGGCGTCCGCAATCACGGCGCGAACCTGGTAGGTGTCGAAGGCCGGAAACGCGAGGTGGCCGCGGGCGGAAATCAGCGACCGGCCAGCCGCGAGCTGCTGCAGCGTGCTCGCATACCGCACCTGCACGGCCGACGAGGGCCCGGCGCGGCCCGCCAGCCCGGCGGCGGCCGCCCCGCACGTGGTCGTTGCCACGACCATCGCGTAGAAGGGCAAGGGCCGCCAGCGGAAGCGGTGAACCGCGACGCCCATGGCGCCGAGCGCGCACGCATAGACGAGCATCCCCACCGTGCCAAGGGCCAGCGACGGCTCCGTCGGCGCGCCGGAGGCCGGCGCCATGGCGCGTGGTGGGGCGGCCAGGGCCCCAGCCTCTGCAAGGCGTCGATACGCGCGCCACGCCTCGAGCGCGCTGCGCTGCTCGGCCGTCAACCCCGATTCGGATTCACGCCAGACGACGCGCTCGACGGCGTCGTATCCTCGCATCGAGCGCGGAAGGCGCGAGGGTGGCGTCTCGGCCTCGCAGGTGCTCTCGTCGGCGACGGTCGAGGTCACGCACAGTGTCGTTTCGCTGTCGGGAGGCAGCGTGCGAAGGGGCACATTGATCGATCGCACCTCCACGCCTCCAGCGATCAGCTGGACGTGGACCTCCGGGCGCGCGTCGTTGGTGCGAATCTCCATGTCGAAGCGCTGGCGCGAGGGCGCGGGGACGACGACGCGCCGGTGCACGACGCTGTCGCCCCACGTGACCACGATCTCGCCATCGAGACTCTGCCCGGTGTTGTCGATCGAGATGCGCACCGGGCACCAGCGGCCCGCCTTTGCGACGCCGCCGATCCCCGCGTCCACCCCGAGGCCGAGCCCCTCGGCCGCGAACAAGCATGGCGGCGTCAGGACGCTTGCGGCGAGGACGGACGCGGCGACGGCCAACTTCACTTGGTCACTCCTGCAGGACAGCCTCGAGCGCCATCATCGTGAAGGTCGTCACCAGCACCTTGTTGTCCTGCATCTCCGCGCGATCGGTGTTGACCCAATAGCCTTCCGGATGCTGCAGGCTCAGCAGCTTCTGGCCCAGATCCTCGCGCCAGTTATGGCGCTGTCCCTTGGCGTCCACGATGACGGGCTGCCCGATGGCCTGCAGCGCTTTGGCGAACACCATGTAGTAGTAGTAGACGGTCTTCTGCCCCAGGCCGGGGTTCTCGTCCACCGTGTAGTTGTCGCGGACCCACTTCATGACGCTCTGCACCCGGTCGTCGGTCTTCTTCACGTTGGCCCACGTGTAGCTGATGATGCCGGCATAGGTGGCGCTTCCGTACGAGCGTGTCTCGCCGGCCTGGCTGTAACCAGGGTAGTAGATGAAGCCGCCGTCGTTGCCCGACCAGGCCTGGTCGTTGGTCTCGCTGTTGTTCTGGGTCCGCTGCAGGAACTTGATGGCCTTCTCCCACGCGGGATCGTTGGCGGGGAGGTCGGCCTCCTTCATCGCGCGCAGGCCGTACTCGAGGCTGATGAGGTCGGCCCGGCCGCCATCGCTCGTGCCCCCGTACCCGATGCCGCCGTAGAACTTGTCGGACGGCGCCACGCCCTCGCCCTCGTCGAGGATGTGCTCGGCAAGGTAGCGACGGCCCTTTTCGACGAGCGGTTTGTCCTGTGGCCGGCCACCCGCGGCGAGCGCCATCACGGAGACGGCCGTGATGTAGTGCGGGATGGTCTTGTCGTAGATGCCGCCGTCTGGCTTGGCGAGCTTCGCGAGGTTGTCGAGCGACTTGCCGACGACGGCGAGCTGCGCCGCCTTCGTGGTGCCGGGCTGCCGCAGCAGGGCAGCGGCCGCCATGGCGGTGATGCCCGGGTGGTTTTCCCACGACCCGTCCTCGTGCTGCTGCTGGCGGAGGTACGCGGCGCCGCGTGACGCGCTGTCGAGCAGTTTCTTCCTGAGCTCCGGCGACAGGGGCCGGCCCGCGGCGGCGGGTCGAGGGGGAGGTGTCTGGGCAAAGCTGCCGTTGGCGGCCAGCACGGCCCCGAGCGTGTACGCGAGAAGAATTGGTGAGCGCTTCATAGGATGGCCCTTTCAGCCGACGGTATGCGGCCTGTTCGATAGAGAGTGAGTGCCAGGACGGCAAAGCAGACAAGGCCGGCCGCGAGGTGCCAGCCACACGTGGTTCCCCAGGCCGGATAGTCGAAACGGGTGTGGGCCAGGGGCGAAATTTGGTACATCACATCGCTTCTGAGCACGTCGATGTTCGCCGCCGCCGCCACGGCGACGATCGGGCTGGCGACGAGCGCCATGTTGACGAGCGCCGTCGGCGCGTTCTCCATCACCGGCCCGAGCACCAGGACGCCGGCGGCGACCGGGACGGCCAGGCCGAGCGCGCATGCACCCGCATCCAAGGGGTCGGCGAGCGTCGCGCCCAAGAGCGCGCCAACCGAGCCGAGGGCCACCGCGCTGGCCCACAACGCGGCGCGCGACTCGAACAACAGCGTAGGGACCGTCAGCCTGCCCATCACGAACCCCGACAGTATGACGGAACTGACGGCTGCGATCGTAGCGCCCAGTGCAATCGTTTGCAGTGTTGCCCGCAGGCTGCGCCCGGGCAGTTCGCGAACAGGCGAGCCCGGACGGCCCGCATGCGCCGCTGCGGCGGCCACGCCTGCGAGTGGCGCCGCGATGACGACGAAGGCTGCTTGGACGAGCAGCGCGCCGGAGTCCACCTGGAAGCGGACGAACGCGGGCAGGTCCAGGGCGCGGTGCCACTGGCCGGTTGATGCCATCACGACGGCCACGGCGGCGGCGGGCAGGGCCGCTGCCGCCGCCCACCAGCCGGCGCGGCGTCTCAGAATTCCCATAGAAAC
>JBEQUD010000235.1:0-4866 GCA_040349235.1 Acidobacteriota bacterium | reverse complement strand
CCGTCCGCCTCGGTCGGCGCATCTTCGACAACCTGAAGAAGGCGGTGGCCTACATCTTCGCGATCCACGTGCCCATCGCGGGGCTCTCGCTCTTCGCCGTCCTGTTCCGCTGGCCGCTCATACTCGAGCCCGTGCATGTCGCCTTTCTCGAGCTCATCATCGACCCCGCGTGCTCCATCGTGTTCGAAGCCGAGGAGGAAGAGCCGGATGTCATGCGGCGGCCGCCGCGCGCGGCGACCGAGCGCCTCTTCAACAGGCCGATGGTCGTCATGAGCCTGTTGCAGGGGTTCGGGGTCCTCGCGATCGTCCTCGGGATTTTTGCGGCCGCTCTCCGGACCGGGCACGACGCGGCCGACGCCCGTACCCTCACCTTCGCGACGCTCGTGATGGCCAATGTCGCCCTGATCGCGACGAACCGGTCGTGGTCGAAGACGATTGTCGCCATCCTGGGCGCGCCGAACCCCGCGATGTGGTGGGTGTCCGGCGGCGCGCTGGTGTTTCTGGCCCTCGCGTTGTATGTGCCGTTCCTCCAGGCGTTGTTCCACTTCAGCACGCTGCACCCCGCCGACATCGCGCTGTGCGTCGGGGCGGGGTTCCTCAGCACGGCCTGGTTCGAAGGGCTCAAGGCCCTGCAGCGCCGGCGCCAGTCCGCGGTTACGCGATGAGCCGGGCGATGCCGAATGCGGCGGCCGCCGCGAGCCCGCCGACGAGCGTCGTCTGCAGGGCGCTCCGCAGCGGGCCTGCGCCCGTGAAGTGGCCCTTGACGTAGCCGAACGCGAAGAGTGCCAGCAGCGTCATGCCCACGGAGGCTTCGAGGGCGCGAAAGGCGGTGGCGAAAAAGAAATACGGTGCCAGCGGAATCAGTCCGCCCGCGACGTACGCGCCTGCGATGGTCGCCGCGCTCGTGAGGGCGCGCTTGGGGTCGGGCTTCTCGAGGCCCAGCTCGAAGCGCATCATGAAGTCCACCCAGGCTTCGGGCTGCTCGCGGAGCGCACTGACGATGGGCGCCGCGGCGTCGGCGCTGACGCCGTATGCCGTCAGCGCGTCGCTGACCTCGGCCGCCTCCGCGTCCGGGATGGTGCGCACCTCGGACTGCTCGCGGCGCCGCTCGCTGTCGTAGTGCTCGGCGTCGCTGCGGGCGGCCAGATAACCGCCAAGGCCCATGGCGATCGAGCCGGCGGCGATTTCGGCGAGGCCCGCCGTGATGACGATGGAGGTCGAGGACACCGCACCCGACAAACCTGCCGCGAGCGCGAACGGCACGGTCAGTCCGTCCGACATGCCGATGACGATGTCGCGGACCGACTCGTCCGAAGTGAAATGACGTTCCAGGTGGGGTGTGATGGGCATGCGACTGTGCCTACTTCTTCTTGAGTTCGTTGCGAAGCACCAGCAGGCGCTTCTGGTAGCCCTCGGCGTCGCCGTAGTCCACGAATCGGCGGTAGTGGTCGTGGGGGGCGAGGACGCGCGTGGCGTGGCGGATCGGGCACCAGTACTGCTCGGTGCGCGCGGCGATTTCGCGGACGTAGGCCAGCACGCCGTTCGCGTAGCCGCAGTACACGCAGTTGAGCTTCTCGATGATGTTCAGGTACCCGAGGTGCTGACGATCGATGACGACATAGCGCGCGCGTCGGACGCGCGCGATGCCGTAGATCGGAAAGCAGGTGAGCTGGTAGAAGCTGAAGCCGATGTCGATGATGGCGATGGGCACCACCATGCCGTAGATGATCGGCGCCGTCAGCAGGTTGCGCGGACTGCTCTCCCGGATGAACCGCGGGATGCTCTGCTTTACGCGCCGGTGCGCCTGTCGGACACCTTGTTCGAACCGGACGCGACCCGCCTCGATCTGGTAGCGCCAGGTCGCCCTGGTCCTCGTGAGTTCCTCCTCCACATCTCCTTCGAGGCGGGTGATGTGGGCCAGCAGGTCATCGAGGCGCGACGGCATGGGCGCTCCTGTACACGGGTGAAAGGATGGAATCGACGGCGAAAGTATGACAGGTCCGATGTAATGTCGGGAGTGCGGCGGTCGGGCAGAAGGAAAGGCACGAGGAAAGGCACGGGCAGACGCAATGGAGCGGGACGTTGTGTGCGGGATGCAGGTCGATCCGGCGAGACCAGCCGGGACGAGTGAGTTCGGCGGCACGACCTATTTCTTCTGCTCGAAGGGGTGCAAGGCGAAGTTCGACGCTGGCCCCGACCAGTTTCTTCGCCCGTCGCGCGTTGTCGCCCCATTGCAGCTCGTACGGTCGCGGACCGAACTCGCAATGGTGCCGGCCGCGACAGCGCCGGTCCCCAGTTCGGTCTCCGGACTCGCCGCCGAATCGGCCGCCGGGTCCGCCGCCCCCGCCAACGCTCCCGCCCACACCAACGCCGGCGTCGGCGTCGAGTACACGTGTCCGATGGACCCGGAGGTTCGCCAGCAGGGGCCCGGGGCCTGCCCGATGTGCGGCATGGCGCTCGAGGCGGCGACGCCTGTCGCTGCCACGGCCGTCCAGTGGACGTGCCCCATGCACCCCGAAATCGTCCGCGAGGCCGCGGGAGTATGCCCGATCTGCGGGATGGCGCTCGAGCCGCGCTCGGTGGCGATCGAGGAGCAGAACCCGGAACTCGACGACATGACGCGTCGGCTCTTTGTGTCGGCCCTGCTCACGGCGCCCATCCTGGCATTCATGGTGGCCGACGCGCTCCCCTGGCACGTCATGGACCGCCTGCCGCACGGCCTCCGCAACTGGACAGAGCTTGCGCTGGCCACGCCCGTGGTGCTGTGGGGCGGGCAGCCGTTCTTCGTGCGGGGATGGCGGTCGGTGCTCAACCGTCACCTCAACATGTTCACGCTGATTGCGCTGGGCGTCGGCGCCGCGTATCTGGACAGCGTCGTCGCCACCATCGTGCCGGGTGCCTTCCCCCATTCGTTCCGGATGGGGCATGACGTGGGGGTGTACTTCGAGCCGGCCGCCGCCATCGTCGTGCTCGTGCTGCTCGGACAGGTGCTCGAGCTGCGGGCGCGCGGGCGCACGGGCGCCGCGATCCGCGGTCTTCTCCGCCTGGCCCCGGCGACCGCGCACAGGCTGGCGCCCGATGGCAGCGAGCGCGAGGTCCCGCTCGAGCAGATCGCCGTGGGGGATCGGGTACGCGTCCGGCCCGGCGAGCGGGTCCCCATGGACGGCTCCGTGCTGGAGGGCGTGAGCGCGCTCGACGAGTCGATGGTGACCGGGGAGTCGATTCCGGTCGAGAAGGCGGCAGGGGCCCGCGTCACGGGCGGCACGATGAACGGCACGGGCATGTTCGTGATGCGGGCGGACCGGGTGGGGCGCGACACGATGCTGGCGCAGATTGTCCAGATGGTCAGCGATGCGCAGCGGTCCCGCGCGCCGATTCAACGCCTGGCCGACATCGTCGCGGGCTGGTTCGTGCCGGCCGTCATCGCGGCGGCGGTCGCGACGTTCGTCGTCTGGGGCGTCTACGGCCCGCCGCCGCGGTTTGCCTACGCGTTGGTCAACGCGGTGGCCGTGCTGATCATCGCCTGTCCGTGCGCGCTCGGTCTCGCGACGCCGATGTCCATCATGGTCGGGACCGGGCGGGGTGCGGAGTCCGGGGTGCTCGTCAGAAACGCCGCGGCGCTCGAGTTGCTCGAGCAGGTCACCACCCTCGTTGTGGACAAGACGGGCACGCTGACCGTGGGTCGCCCGGCGCTCCAGACCGTCGAGCCACAGCCCGGCATCGACACGCCCACGCTGCTTCGCCTCGCCGCTAGCCTCGAGCACGCGAGCGAGCATCCGCTGGCGGCGGCCATCGTCGGCGGCGCGCGCGCGCGGAATCTGAACCTTGTCTCGGTGACCGCCTTCGCGTCGGTGACGGGGCAGGGGGTGACGGGCACGGTCGAGGGACGGCCGGTCGCGGTCGGCAATTTCCGGCATCTCGAAACGCTCGGCATCGAGGCGAGTGCCCTGCGCGCCCGGGCAGAGCAACTGCGCCAGGATGGCCAGACGGTCGTCTTCGTCGCAATCGAGGGCCGCGCGGCCGGGCTGCTGGGTGTCTCGGATCCAATCAAGGACACCGCGCGGGAGGCCGTTGCCGCGCTGCACGCCGAGGGGATCCGGATCGTGATGGTGACGGGCGACAACCGGACCACGGCAGAGGCCGTGGCCAGATCCGTCGGGATCGACGACATCGAGTCCGACGTCCTGCCGGCCGAAAAGGCCGCCATGGTCGCGCGCCTCCAGCAGCGCGGCGCCCGCGTGGCGATGGCGGGCGACGGCGTGAACGACGCACCCGCGCTCGCGCAGTCCGACCTCGGCATCGCCATCGGCACCGGCACCGGCACCGACGTCGCCATCGAGGCCAGCGACCTCACGCTCGTGTCGGGTGACCTGCGCGCGGCGGCCGACGCCATCGCGCTGTCGCGTCGCACGCTGTCGACCATCAAGGGCAACCTCTTCTGGGCGTTCGCCTACAACGTCGCGGCCATCCCGCTGGCGGCGGTCGGGCTGCTGAGCCCGGTGATCGCGGCGGCGGCGATGGGGTTCTCCAGCGTGTTCGTCGTGAGCAACTCGCTGCGGCTCCGTCGATTTCAGGGGTTTCGCCCGAACCGGTCCCGGTAACCTGTCGGCGCTTGAAGATCAGCGAGATCCTCCAGCGAGGCCGGAGCTACTCCTTCGAGTTCGGGCCGCCGCGCACCGACAAGATGGAGGAGACGCTCGCGCGCACGCTCGTCGAGCTCGAGCCGCTCGGTCCGTCGTACGTGTCGGTCACCTACGGCGCGGGCGGGTCGACGCGCGAGCGCACGCACGACCTCGTGGTGCAGATCCTCAACGACACGTCGATGGTGCCGATGGCGCACCTCACCTGCGCGTGCCACACCCGGGC